>JAKSPH010000067.1 GCA_024404975.1 Clostridia bacterium
ATAGTCTACTATCATCGTGATGATGTCGATGATCTCAATCGCGAGGAAGAGAACCGCGGGGACGGCAGTCGAAACGGCAAACACACGCGGTGAAGTCTTTTCAAAAGCAAATGCGGGTTCGCCGAGGAAGAGCGGCCCGCGTTTTTTGACGGCGGAGGACGAATAGATCAGCAGAAGGAATCCTGCAAGTGCCTGTAAAAGAAATACGAAGAAGGCGTAGATCACGGCGAACAGAAGCGAGCCGTCCGTGCCGTAACCGTCGGCGTAGTAGTCGAGGTAGTATGCGGGAACCGTGTATAAGAGCGTGGGCAGAGCGCAGAGAAGAGCGGGGAAAACCAGTTTTCCCGTCCGCCTTCCCGCGTTCGCGCATTCACACGTGCAATAGCACAAAGAAGGAAGAAAAACGATCGCGAATAAATCGAGAAATTGCGAAAAATAAACCAGGAACGTACTGTTCGAGAAGAATTTCACATAGGAAAGAAGCATGGCGAGAAAAAAGAAGCAACCGCCGACAGCAACGTAGAGGAGCGCTGTTTTCCGTTTTGTCAAAACCGTAAACCTCCGGAAAGAAAATCATATATATCATAGCACAAAAACGGGAGTTTTGCAAGACAAACCGGAGAAATGATGAAAAAGATTGTGAACTTTTTGTAAATTTTTAAAAACAGTAAGATTTGTCCTTGATTTTCATATATATTTATGATATTATATTTCGTGCTGCGATCCGCAGACAATATTACACACATAGGGCATTGGCGGTCTTGCCGGTGCGCTGAATGGCGTCGCAAAACCTTGCTCTGTGGTGGAAAAAACCAAGGAGGAACATTAAAATGTTCGAAATCACAATCAAGCAGTTGCTTGAAGCCGGTGTTCATTTCGGTCACCCGACCAAGAAATGGAACCCCAAGATGGGTGAATACATCTTCACTCAGAGAAACGGTATTCACATCGTAGACCTTCAGAAGACCGTTAAGAAGTTCGAGGAAGCGTACAACTTCGTTTCCGAACTCGCTCAGGAGAACGGTACCATCCTCTTCGTTGGTACGAAAAAACAGGCTGCCGCTACCATCGCCGAAGAAGCACAGAGATGCGGTATGTTCTACGTAAACGTTCGTTGGCCCGGCGGTATGCTCACCAACTTCAACACCATCCGTAAGTCCATTAAGAGACTCAAGGATCTCGAAAAGATGCAGGCAGACGGTACCTTCGATCTTCTTCCCAAGAAAGAAGTTGCTAAGAAGATGAAGGAAATCGAGGATCTCGAAAAAGCATACGGCGGTATCAAAGAGATGGACGCTCTTCCTTCCGCAGTATTCATCGTAGATACCCGCAAGGAAAGAAACGCAGTTCTTGAAGCAAAGAAACTCGGCATTCCCGTTATCGCAATCGTAGATACCAACTGCGATCCCGACGATGCTGATTACATCATCCCCGGTAACGATGACGCTATCCGCGCTATCAAACTTATCGGCGGCGCTCTTGCTGACGCTGTTATTGAAGCACACGGCGGTGTACAGGATGCTCCTGTCGCTGAAGAAGCCGTTGCTGAAGAAGCAACCGAAGAAAACGCGTAATTTTCGCGTTTTATCCCCGAATATATTTTAAGGAGATTGTAAAATGGCTGAATTTTCCGCTAAAGACGTAGCCGAACTCAGAAAACAGACCGGTTGCGGTATGATGGACTGCAAAAACGCACTCAAGGACGCAAACGGCGATTTCGAAGGCGCAATGAAGATCCTTCGTGAGAAGGGTATGGCCGCTACGGCAAAGAAGGCAAGCAGAATTGCTGCCGAAGGTATCGTTGACATTATGACCGAAGGCAATGTTACCGCCATCGTTGAAGTCAACTCCGAGACCGACTTCGTTGCTAAAAACGCAGTATTCCAGGAATTCGTAAAAGATATCCTCAAAGCAATCATCGCCAACAAGCCCGCTGACGTTGATGCACTTCTTGAAAGCAAAATGGGCGATACTCTTGTAAAAGACGTTCTCGCCGAAATGACCTACAAGATCGGTGAAAAACTTTCCATCCGTCGTTTCGAAATCGTGGAAGGAACCGTTTCCACCTACATCCACGGTATGGGCGCTACCGGTGTTATCGTAAGCTTCAACACCGACCTCGCTGACAAAGCAGAATTCGCAGAGTGCGCAAAGAACGTTGCTCTTCAGACCGCTGCTATGCCTGTTCAGTACCTCAACCGTGAGGCTGTTCCCGCATCCGTTCTTGCCGAAGAAAAAGAAATCCTCATCAAGCAGATGGAACAGGATCCCAAGATGGCAAACAAGCCTCGTCAGGTTCTTGAAAAGATCGTTGAAGGAAGACTTGGCAAGTTCTTCGAGAATAACTGCCTCCTTGACCAGCTCTACGTTAAGGACGACTCTATGACCGTTGCGAAATACGTTGCTTCCGTTGCGAAAGCACTCGGCGGTAACATCACCGTAACCGGCTATATTCGTTTCGACAAGGGCGAAGGCCTTCAGAAGAGAGAAGAAGATTTCGCTGCTGAAATCGAAAAGATGGTTAAGGGTTAATCATCAACTCTTAAAAACAGGACTTGAGCGATCAAGTCCTGTTTTTTCTATATAAAAACGCCGTTGAATCTGAGTTCAACGGCGTTTTGTTTTATTGTGCGGCAGATGAATCGGCTTCGCCGTTTTTCACCTTTTCCGCAAGGGTAGTAATGGATTTGATGACTTTCGCGGGGGAGATCCAATAATCCCGGCTGAAAATACGAATGACGTGCCAACCGCGGGAAGTCAAGAACATCGGTTGATATACGTCGCGTTCCAAAATGGCATCCGACGAGAGGCAGGCATCACGGTCGAGAATGACACCGACTAAGAATTTCTGCGAGCCTTTGTCCCGTACCGCAAGGGAAATTCTGTTCTTGCGGTTGCCGAGAGCCAGAGAAACGGAGTAACCGAGTTTTTCAAGGCGTTCTTTCATTTGTTCTTCGACAGAAGAAAGTCCGGTTGCGCTCTTGACGCTCTCCTCTGCGGGGGAGAGCCCGCGCAAAACGGCTTCGGCGGCTTCACTGTCACCGGAAGATACCGCTCTGACGTATTTGAGGTATTCGCGCAGAAGTTTGGGACCTTGATTCTTGGAAACATCCACTTTGAGTTCTTCCGGCTCGATACTCGTAACGACGATGATCTTTGTTTTGGCACGGGTGATGGCAACGTTCAGACGGTTTTCTCCGCCTTCGGTGGAAAGAGAACCGAAATTCAGATAGATCTTGCCGGATTCACCGGGAGCGTAACCGATGGAGAATATGATGATGTCGCGTTCATCGCCCTGTACGTTTTCAAGGTTCTTGATGAACAGAGAAATATCTTCGCCGTTTTCATATCGGTGTTGTTCTCTGGAGAGCGCGGCACGGAAATCGGCGTGTTTTGCTGCGAGGGCATCGAGTGCATCCGCGATGGCGGTCTGCTGATCGCTGTTGAAGGTGATAATGCCGATGCTTTCGCCGTGTTTGCGGTTTTTCAGAATACTTCTGACGGTTTCCGCGACTTTTTCGGCTTCCGCAAGGTTCTTTCGATCAATAAATCTGCCGTCAACCTTGATCCGCTCGATGGGATAAGGTTTGGTATTGGAAACCGTATTCGGCGCGATCTGCAAGCCGGAGGAATAGAACGCGGCGTTGGAGAACGCGATAAGTTCACTTGAACGGCTGCGGTAATGGTAGGTGAGGTTCGCGCTTTCGTATCTCGAAATGGCAAGATCAAGAAGGGAATCCACTTCCAGTGCGGCTTGGACGGAGAGATCGTCCGCAGAGTCACCGGAACCGCCGAGATACCGTTTCAAGAAGGTAGCGGACGGGCGCAACTGCTTGGAATCTCCCGCGACAACGATATTCTTTCCGCGGAAAATGGTAGGAATCGTCGCTTCGATGAATACCTGCGATGCCTCGTCGAAGATCACGAGGTCAAACATATTCTTTTTCAGAGGAAGAAGTGTCGATACGTTTTCGGGAGAGAGGAGCCAACAGGGGAACAGAGCAAGAATAAAGTCCGAATACACGTCCATGGCTTTGCGGATCGGCCAATAATTCTTCTCTTTGGAGATCTGATAGAGGAAATCTCTGTTGTTCTTAGCCGAGGCGTAAAGAAGATCGTATTCGCGGCTGTTTTTACCGGTGCAGATCTCGGATGCGACCTCAACTTCACGGCGATTGAGTTCCTCGATGCGCGAGGTGATATTGCGGAAATCTACCGTAACGGACAGATCGTCTTTGCATTTTTCTTCAAAGACGGTGATCTCGTGGTAAATACGGATCATCAGTAATCTTGAGAGAATATCGGCGTAATGCTTATAGTTTCGCGCGACGGTATATGCAAAGTTCAGAATGAGAAGTTTACTGCCGTCGAGCGATTCCAGAAGTTTGTTGACGTCACGCAGGGGAATATAGTTGTCAAGTGCTTCCTTGACGAGTTTGACATAGGAGGTGTTGCCGCGGAGAACGTTGTCGATGACCGCGAGATAGCCGTCCGGCGTGAGAACGCGGTGCAGACATTCGTATTCCTTGGTAAATTCCGTGATGGCGGTATCGGTGCGGAGAATTTCTTTCTCCACCTCTTTGCGGTCCTTTCCGCGGAACAGTTTTCCGGGATTTTTGACTTTTTCCGTCAGTTTTACGACTTCTTCAAGATTCTTCTTGTCACGAATCTCATAGTAGTAAGCCAAAACCTGGCGGTAATACGGATATTTTGCCGTATTGAACAGACCTTTTTTCGCTTTGGAGATCTCGTCGATACGCTCTCTGACTTCACTCAAAGTGTTGAGATCGACACCGGATTTCATGTGGTCGATGATGGGATTGTGCGCTCTGTCCTCCATGAAGGAGTAGTAGAGTTTATCCAGATTGTCAGAGCCGATGACAAAGAGCGCGTCTTTGAGTTCGGCGAAGGGCATTGCCATGATCTGCGGTTGCTCGAGCAATTTCTGATAGACGGAATATTCCCAGGAGTTTTTCTGCAAGGGGTAGCAGGACTCGTACATTTCCGTTAAGGAAAGACCGAAATCGCGTTTTCCGTGCAGCGTCGTATAGATGCGGTCGAGTTGGCGTTGTTCCGCGCGGATCCGGTTTTCGAGTTCCGCGTATTTCTTTTCAAGCCCCTCCACGTCCGCAAGGCTTTCGACCATATCTTTCTGATGGGCGTTCAGACATTTTTCGTAGAAGGATGCCTTTTCACGGCTCTCATCGCCGATGTACATGGCTTTGGCGTTCAGCGGTCCCAAGCGGTTGTAAACCACGTCAAGAGCGGCTTTCTTTTGAGAAACGACGAGAACGCGCTTTTTCTTCACGATAGCGTCGGAAATGATATTGACAATGGTCTGGGACTTTCCGGTGCCGGGAGGACCGTATATGACGATATTTCCGGATTCTCCGGCTTTTCTGACGACTTCGGATTGGGCGTAATCCGCCATACGGATGGGGTAAGCGGCGGTATTACGGTTCACGTTCTTCTTTTGGGACTTGCGTTTTGCCTTCTTCGGAGAGAGCAGTTCGAGAATTGCGTCGTTCGTCCAATTCTTCTTTTCAAGAAGAGTATAGTCGGAATAGATCGAGTTGGAAAGAGAGAACCGTCCGAGAACGGCGGCATAGCGAATGGACAGACCGGCTTTCTGATCGGGTTCCTTGAATTTCTGATAGTTGTAGACGTTCCGTCCGCTCTGCATATCCAAGCGGATGCGGTTGGAGGCGAGGTAATCGACGACGGCTTTGACACTGTTCAGTTCCGAGAGATCGTCGAATTCAAGTTCGCAATCGTCGACGTTGAGCTTTTTCGCCTGTGCATAAGCGAAGATCAGCGCCTTGTTGATCTGGATCTTCTGATTCTCGTCACGGTACAGTTCGACCGTGTTCTCGTCGGGAATGGATACCTTGACGGGGAAGAGGAGGAGCGGTGCTTTGACCGTCAGTTTCTTCGGTCCCTGCGCGATCGTTCCGAACACGAAAGGATAGCCGAGATACAGTTCGTATCTGCCGGTTTCGCGTTCGATTTCGTCGATCTCGCGGGCGAGTTCCTTGATGGAGGAGATCTCCTTTTCGAGGAAGTCTGCCGTCGTACGGCAGGAAGTTTTCGCTTTTTTATCGTATCGTTCCTGAACATTGAAGTTTTCAAGAATATCGTTTGCTTCTTTTTCGTTGATCAGGGAGAGCGGAATGGATTTGTGAGAAAAAAGAAAGTCGTTGAGTTCGGAAATTTTATCGTTTCTGCCTTCGAACAGACCGCCGACATCGTAGGCACTCCGTTTGGAAATACTCTTGAGATACAGGCATTTGTTACTGCCGCCGATCTCGATCAGACGCTCTTTGTAGTAGGTGTAAAGACTCTTCGCCATCTGTTTTCTCCTTTCTCAGAGTATTGTCATTTCTAAGGTATTATAACATAGAGTAAAGGAAAAATCAATGATTTGACCTCCCATTTTCGTTTTCTTCTGCGATTTTTCGCAAAAGAGAATCCAAAACGGCGAAAAAAGAAAAAAGTTTCCCCCTATCTCTTGAAAACTCACATTCTCTATGTTAAAATAGATAAAAACAAAGGGTACCCTATGAAAAGCGAAAATGAATTGAATTTTCTTGCCGATTCCTTGAACGAGGAAGGCAAAAAACTGATAAAACTGCACGACGGCAGACCTGTCATCCCTTCGGGCGATGAAGTGCGCGAGATCCTGACGGATCTGTTGCATCTGATGTTCCCGATCTACATGGAACGCGAGGAAAAACGGGACATTTCGCCCCGCGATCTTATCGCGGAAGTCCGTCTTGCGCTCATCCGTCAGATCCATGCGGCATTTCTTCTCCGCGGGGACGATACCGCGGATGCCTCCGCGATCGCAGATGAGATCCTCGCCGAGATGCCGAAAGTTCAGAAAGCCCTGCTTCTTGATATTCAGGCGCTTTACGAAGGTGATCCCGCCGCCACCGGCCCCGAAGAAGTCTTACTTTGCTATCCCGGATTCTTCGCCATCGCGGTCTACCGTATCGCGCACGAGTTCTACGTCAGAAAGATCCCGTATCTCTCTCGCATAATGACCGAATTTGCCCATAGTAAAACAGGAATCGACATCCATGCGGGGGCGACCATCGGTTCTTATTTCTTCATCGACCACGGCACCGGTATCGTTATCGGCGAAACTACAGTCATCGGCGATAGAGTGAAACTCTATCAGGGCGTAACGCTCGGAGCCCAGAGTTTTGAACTTGACGAAAACGGCAAT
>JAKSPH010000068.1 GCA_024404975.1 Clostridia bacterium
CTCATCATACTTGGATACGATTCCGGTAACGTATACATTCTAAATATAGATTATCAGAATTGCCGGGAACGACAAATCCCAATGAGGCGCTGCGATTACAATCTTGTCAGCATTTGCGAACTGCCTGGCAAGATCGAACATACGATTTTGATAATCATGCTCGGCTAAAAGTTCCGTTCTTTTCTTAAGCGCTTCTTCATTCAGGGGTTGCAAGCCCATTTGAGTCAGAGCAATCTCTTCATAATCCCCAAGTTTTTCAAGTAATGCCTTTGCTATTCTGTAAGTTCTTGATTCTGCTCTTACACAAGCATTGATAAATAGAATCATGACACGTCCCTTTCATTCTTTTTTGACAGCAGAACCACGCTCTCAACATGGGTTGAAACAATGCCTTGAATATCCACACAACACGGAAACAAATCTACCCCCGTAGTAAACGGGAACATATCAACCTACAAACTGGGATTTATCATACTCATGATTGAACGATTAAACTAAAATTTATTATCGGATTTTTATTATCAATCCGCCTTTTACAATAAGCATCGAAAAGCAGATAATTCCCGCATACGGCTGCCGGGTCAGAATAAATACACCGGAACAGATAATTGTCAGCGCAATTCCTGTAACGATCCTGTGTCTTATCCAAATCGGCCTGTCCATGCCGCTTATGACTGTCCCGCAAATACCATTAAGCACAGTAATTATGATGAGTGCGACAAACAGGTACTTTATCCAGGGTTGAATATCTGTCATCATAAAGAGAGAAACCGCAGATTTTGATAATACTCCGTTTCCGAATACAGGAATAAAGAGCAGGACAGCAATGAATATATCCAGCAGACTGCAAATGAAAGCGGCGAACTTACGCAAAGAGTTTTCTCTCTCGTCTTTTGCCGCAATTATGATTTCCTCTGAGCATATCAGTTCATCAATTGTTATAGAAAAGAATTTCGATATCTCTTTCAGTGAGTCAATGTTTGGGTATCCTCTTCCGGACTCCCACTTGGAGACGGCTGTTCTTGATACATAAAGAGCTGCTGCAAGCTCCTCCTGCGTGAGCCCTGTTGCTTTTCTCAGCTGCTGCAATTTTTCTCCGAACTCCATTAGTCTGCCTCCTGACTGCGTTCAGAATTCTTCTGCTCCACAAAATAAACCGAAAACCGATACAGATAAAACAGTCCCACGCTGAGCAGTACAGAGCCGATAATATCCGTACACCAGTGTACGCCCGCAAGTAATCTCCCAATCACCATAAATGCTGAGAACAATACCACAAAACCTGTAATAACCTTATGAAATATCGGATGATTGCTTCTTCGATCAATTTGAAATTTTAATGTTGGCATTACACTTAACACCAGAAGCGTCGTGGACGACGGATAGGACGCCTCCATAAATCCACCAATAAGTATCGGTCGATAGTTGATTGGAATCATCTCAAATATCAGATATGCAAAAATGACGGTCACATAGTAGAAACCTAAGAGAACGATGTCTTTATCGACCTTGAATATACTTTTTCGTTTTACTAGCTGAGTGAGTCCAACAATGCCGAATATCAAGCATATCATAATTGGGACAAGACCAAGCCAGTCTGTAATTGTGTAGATGGTCATGTGTACACCGGTCAAGCTATGAAACCATACATTGACAGAGGCAAATCCTATACATGTCCCATTTACGCCTACAGGTTTCACATCTGTAATCTGAATCATAATTGTCCATACCGCAAAACCAATCAGGAAACCAATGCCTTTGCAGAATTCTTTTTTGTTGTTTTTCATATTATGGTCATCCTTTCGTATTCCTCCCCGGAGGTCAATACTATAGTACCAAATGAATATGAATACAGCAAGAAACGCTCCGTCACATATCGTGATACGAATCGTGTCATAAAGAAAAACCAAGGTTTAGGCCGTTAAATTAGAATCACTCTGACAATAGTCCTATCGTCTCAACCTAGGCTCGAGACATCAAGACTACTGACTCCACATGACCGGTGCCGGGGAACATATCGACCGGGGTTACTTCGCCGGGGAGGTAGCCGTTCTGCGCGAGATGGGCGACGTCACGGGCGAGGGTTTCGGGATTGCAGGAAACGTAGACGATTTTCTTCGGAGAAAGACGCGCCACGTAATCGAGAAGTTTTTCGTCACAACCTTTGCGCGGGGGATCGAGAACGACGGTATCGGGGGTGATCTTCCGTCCGAGGGCGTGTTCGGCAGGGGCGAGCAGGCGTTCCGTATCCGTCGCATCACCGGCGAAGAACCGCGCGTTCACAATTCCGGCACGGTGGGCGTTGCGCTCGGCACATTCGACGGCTTCGGGGACGATCTCAACGCCGATCAGTTCTCCGACGGCATCCGCCATGGAAAGTCCGATCGAGCCGACACCGCAGAACAAGTCAAGCAAACAGTCGTTCCCCGACGGGGCGGCAAGTTCTCTCGCCTTTCGGTAAAGGATCTCGGCAGTATCGTGGTTGACCTGATAGAACGCGGGGGCGGACAGTTCGAGTTCCACGCCGCACAAAGTATCGACAATGTGATCCCTGCCGTACACGGGCAGGTACTTCTCGCCGAGGATCACGTTGGTATTTTCGCGGTTGACGTTCAGCAGAATGCCTACGATCTCCGGATATTTTCCGGTCAAAAGGGCGACGAGCGCTTCCGCGTCCGGCAATTTCTCGCCGTTGATGACAAGTGTCAGAAGGATCTCGTGCGAAACTTCACCACGGCGCAGATAGATATGGCGGAGAAGCCCCTTCCCCGTCTTTTCATCGTAAACGGAAGTGCCGTACGCCTCAAAGAAAGCGCGCAGGTCTTCGAGAATTTCCGTAAAAACGGCGGGGGAAAGCGGACATGCCGCCGCTTCCTTGACAAAGTGGGATTTCGGCGCATAGAAGCCGATCACGATTTTTCCGTTTTTGTCCTTCATCACGGGGTACTGCGCTTTGTTTCTGTAACCGCAGGTACGCTCGCCGTGCAGTAGTTCGCCGATCTTCACGTCGGGAAGCCCGGCTTTACGGAAGGCGGAAACGACACTCTGCCGTTTGATCTCGCACTCGGTTTCGTACCCGATCCCGCGGTAGGCACAGGCGGTACAACCCGCAACGGTGCATCTGCCCTCGACACGGAGCGGCGAAGATTTGACGAGAGAAAGGCATTTACCTATGGCGAAAGAGGCGTTGACTTTGATCAATACGATCTGCGCCACGTCGCCCTTGACAAGCCCCGCCACAAAAACTGCCATACCGTCGACTTTGGCAACGCCGAATCCGAGATGGTTCAGATCCACGATCTCGACGGTAAGTTTCTGATTCTTCGACAATCCCATAGAATGCTCCGCTTTCTGATGTTTTGTAATGTTTTGTTTACATTACGGAGTTTCATCCGCAACGGTGTTCCGATATTCTTTCGGCGTCATACCGTACGTCGCTTTGAAACTCTTGGTAAAATATGACGCGTCCGTGAAGCCGGTTTCCTCGGCGATCTCGGCGGTCGTTTTCTTCGTATAGTGCAACATATCGTGTGCGGTGCGAAGTTTATACGCGATAATATACTGTTTTAAGGTGATTCCCATTTTCTTTTTCAGCATCTGACTGATATAGAAGGGGTGGTAGCCGAAGATCGCGCCGACCTCGGTATTTGTCAGATCGTCCGCGGCGTTCTCACGGATATAGGCATCGAGCGCTTCCACGAGCCGGGGCGGCAAGGCATCTTCGTCCGTCATCTCGGCAAGGTGGATCAGGAACAGTTTGAGCATCGCGGAGAGTCTGGCGCGGTACTTTCCCGCCGCAGAGAGAAAGATTTTGTGCATTTCAAGGAATCCGTCGCGCTCCGCGTTCATATCCTCAACGAAAACGAAGTGATCGAAGGGCGAGAGATCCGCCGTCCCGATCTTCTCCGCGTCGAACTCGTCGGCGGGTACCGCGGGGATCGGCTCCGCGTTCTCTCCCGACAAATCGAACGCCACCGTGAAAAGTTTGCAATACTCCCCTTTGAGCCGGTAAGAGAGTCCCGGCGGGATCAAACAGAAGTTGCCGGGGGAAAGTTTGAGTTTCTTCTCGCCTTCCGCTTCGAGCGCAACGCCGCCGGACAGGATGAAGAACAGCCGGAAATCGTAGGCACGGACGGGTTTCGTATTGAGTGGTTTTTCAAAAATCGCCACGTTTTTGACAACGGGATTCCATGCGTTTTCTGTCATTCTGTCTTTCTCCGAGTCTTTTTCTTTTTATTTTAACATATTTCGCGCGTAAAATCAACCCCAATCTTTTTCGCAAAAGCAAAAACCGATCTGACGGCGCAGATCGGTTTTCCGAGATATGAAGTTTCCGTCAATCCTCGATCGCGGCTTTCTTGGCGACGATCTCGCGGATCTTTTCGGCGGGGAACTTGAAACGGCGGTCATAGGTGAGCAGACCGTTTTGTTCCTGCTCGACGTCGGTGAGTTGCGTATAGCAGAAAGCGCAGACGCGCGGGTTGTCGAGGAGGGCATCCGTCAAGCCGCGGAGCCGTGCGAAGAATTCTTCCTCGCTCTGCACGCTCTTGCCGTAACCCCATGCTTCGCCGGTCGTGCCGCATACCCATTTGATGCCGCCGTACTCGCTGACGAAGAATGCCTGTTTTTCGTCGTAAGTCTGTCTTGAAGAGAACCAAGGATAGAGCGGATACTCGCCGGCAGGCATCTTGCCTTCGGCATCCGGCGTGTAATGTTTTGCGAACTTTTCGGGGTCCTGCTCGTAGTCGTGAACGTCGAAAATATCCGTTTCGACGTGATAGTTTCCGCTCGTGTCAATGCAGGGACGTGCGGGATCGAGTGCCTTCGTCGTCTTGTAGACGGTGCGGAGAACTTCGTCGCACTGGCGGGAGCCGTCGGGATTGTCCCACGTTTCGTTGAAGGGACACCAACCGATCAGGGCGGGGTGGTTGTAGTCGCGTTCCATCGCTTCGCGCCAACCGGGCAGGAAGTATTCAAGCGACGAATACTCGCGGATGTCCTGTCCCCAGTTCGGGTATTCGCCCCAGATCATATAGCCGAGTTTATCGGCGTGGTAGAGGTATCTCGGTTCAAAGACTTTCTCGTGCATGCGGGCGCCGTTGAAGCCCATTGCCATGGAGTCGAGGATGTCGGCTTTCAGACGGTCGTCGCTCGGCGCGGTGTAAATACCGTCCGGGAAGAAACTCTGATCGAGGATGAACCGTCCGAACACGTACTCGCCGTTGATGCGGATTCCCTTTCTGTCCCAAGCGACTTCGCGCAGACCGAAATAGGAAGTCACGGTATCACCGCCGGAGAGCGTAAGCGTCATGTCGTACAGCCCGCCCTTGCCGACTTGCCACGGGTGGGATTCGGTGAGCGGAACGGTAATCGCCGTCTGTGCGGAACCGATGCGGACGGAGCCTTCACCGGTGGGTTTGCCGTCGAAGAAGGTGCGGACGGTCAAGGTCTGTCCTTCGGCACCGTCCGTGCGAACGCGAAGAGTGACCGCGGGAGGGCAAAGCGAGGTGTCCGTGTAGAATCCGGTGATGTAACCGGCGGGGACGGCTTCCATCCAGACCGTCTGCCAGATTCCCGTCGTGCGGGTGTAGAAGCAACCGTAGGAATTCAGTTTTTGGCTCTGCTTACCGGTGGGGAATTTTGCGGAGCGAAGGTCGTCCTCCGCGTACACGGTCAGCACGTTCTCGCCGAAAATAAGATCTTCCGTGACTTCGATCGTGAAGGGCGTGTAACCGCCTTTATGCGAACCGACGGCTTTTCCGTTGAGGTAAACGGTGGCTTCGTTGTCCACGGCACCGAAGTGCAGAAGCACACGCTTTCCGGCGAATGTGTCCGGCAAAGTGAAGGTTCTGCGGTACCAGACCGCGTTGATGAAATCGGTGTGAGCCACACCGGAAAGACGGCTCTCCGGGCAGAACGGAACATTGATTTTTTCAGTCAGCGATTTGCGTTCCCAAAATTTCTTTTCCAAACCGACGCGTGCGTTGTCGATCTCGAATTCCCATTCGCCGTTCAGACAGAAATAATCCTCACGGACGGCAATGGGGCGGGGGTATTCGGTATGGTAGTCCATAATTTTCTCCTTTGATCGGGGTTGATTTTTCTTCTATTGTACCTCTACCGAACAAAAAAGTAAATATCTTTTCGTGTCCGGATATTGACTTTTTCTCCTGTTTTGACTATAATGAAAACAGTAAACCGCCTCTTTGAAAAAGGAGTTTCCGACAATGAAAATTACAAAGCTCCGCGCCCGTTGGCCCGAACCCGACACCTTTTCGCTCTTCCGTCCCGACACGGGAGAAGAAACGATTTTCGTGCATATGCTCTCCCCCGCGCAACTGTGGGCGGGAGGACAGTGGGTGGACGTCACCCCCGGTGCGTGTCTGTTTTCCGCGCCCCATACCGAGCAGGGAATCCGCGCGGCGGGGTGTCCGATCTTTCACGACTGGTTCCACGCCGAGGGGGATCTTTCTCCCCTGCTCGAAAAGTACGGGATCCGTTGCGGAGAGATCTACTACCCGCCCGACGACGGAATTCTCACACACGATATTGAACGCGCGGAACTTGAAAATCTGACGGATGCCCCCTTCTCCGGTGAACTCTGTGCGCTCCGCGTGCAATCCGGCATCGCCCATCTCGGACAGGCGCTTTTGCGCGGAACTCCGCGTGAAAGTCCGTATCTTTACCCCGCTTTCACCGAGGCGAGAAAACGCATCCTTCTGCGCTACGACCACCCGCCGAAAGTCGAGGAAATGGCGGCGGAACTGTCGCTTTCCCCCTCCCGCTTCTACAAACTCTATCATACCTATTTCGGAATATCACCGGCGAAAGACATTCGGCTCACCCGCACGGAACACGCCTGCCGGCTGCTGTTGCAACCCGATTTGACCGTCGAGCGGGTTTCCGAGCAACTCGGCTATTCGAGCGTGTTTCTGTTCATCCGCGCGTTCCGCGACGAAACGGGGCAAACGCCCGGCGCGTGGCGGCGCTCACATCTTGCGGCATCCGCCGTCAAATGAAAAGAACCCGCAAAGCCGATTCGCGATGCGTGTTTTCTCACAAAAACAAAATAAAAAGAACCGTTCCACATGAACTGAACCCGTAAAAACGGACATTGAATAAAAAGACCTCTTGTAGTAGAAT
>JAKSPH010000069.1 GCA_024404975.1 Clostridia bacterium
AGACCGAGAAATTGAGAACCGCTGGCTCCGAGGTAGCAACGGGCAGGCGGGAGGTTGAACGGCAGAAATCCAAGCGCCGCAAAGAAGAGCAAAACGCAGCCGGAAAAGCCGGTCGAAACGGCGAGAATACAAAACGAAACGGCACAGACCGAGGCACAAAGACCGTCGATCCCGTCGATCAGATTGTAAACGTTTATTGACAAAATAAGAAACAGAAACAAAAGAAAAAGCGAGATCCCGCCGGCACCGGAAGCAGCGGAAAAGAGTGGAATTCCGAGGGCAAGACAGACCGATTGTAGGAGCAGTTTGACTGCCGGTTTCATGGGACGCAGATCGTCGAGAAATCCGAAAAGTGCCACCCCGCCCCCGCTGAAAGCGAGAAAAGCGAGCAAAGAGTCGCTTTGCACAGAAGGAATCGGAACGACGGTCGGCGCACCCGAAAAAGGAAGTTTGCCGGACACGTTTTGCAGGGTCATGGAGAGCATGAATGCCGAGTAGATCGCCACGCCTCCGATCGGAACGGCGGGCGAGGTTTGCAGTTTGCGTTCCCCGTCTCCGGAATCGAGAACGCCCGCCCGTTTTCCGAGGAAACAGAGCAGTGCCGAAAGTCCCGCCGATACGGCGATGCAAAAGATCATTTGTCCCTCCTTCCGTCTTGACAATCAGACGTTGGTATGCTATACTGACAGTATCGGCAGGATTGGTTTTCCTCAATCATAAAATCCGAAAAATCCAGACGGCGAACGACGTCTGAAAAGCGAGGGTGCAACCGTGATTACTATTCAAAAAGGAAAAAACTTCAACGTCCTCGGGCTTGGTGAAGTCATGCTCCGCCTTTCCCCGACCGGCAAGGAGAGAATCGCGTACTGCGAGTCTTTTGAGAAACAGGCGGGAGGTTCCGAACTGAACGTCGTTTCCGGCATTTCCATGCTCGGAAAGCGTACGGGAATGATCACCAAACTGCCTCATAACCCGATCGGCAAATTTATCAAACACAAGATCCGCTACTCCGGCACGAGCGACGATTATCTGCTCTATGACGATTCGGAAGAAAAACGTCTGGGCGTGTATTACTACGAGAGCGGCGCATATCCCCGTCCCCCGGTCGTAACCTACGACAGAGCGGGTTCGTCCTTCACGACCTTCCGCAAGGAAGAATTGCCGGAGGACGTATACACCTCGACGGCGATCTTCCATACGAGCGGGATCACGCTCGCCCTCAACAAGGACGTATGCGAGAGCGTTATCGGCGTGATAGAGCGTTTCAAAAAAGAGGGAACGCTGATCTCCTTCGACGTGAACTACCGTGCTTCCCTTTGGAGCGAGCAGGACGCAAAAGCGACCATCGAGCGTATTCTGCCGATGATCGACATCCTCTTCATTTCCGAGGAGACCTGCCGCCGTATGTTCGGAAAAACCGGAACACACGAAGAGATCATGCGGGAGTTTGCGAAAGACTATCCCAATCTGAAAATCATTGCGGGAACCAAACGAAAGGTCATCTCTTCGCAGAAACATTCCTTCAATTCTCTGATTTACGACGCGGCGGAGGACGAATTCTTCATAGAAGATCCGTATGAGAATATTGACGTCGTGGACAGGATCGGTTCGGGCGACGCCTACGTCGCCGGCGCACTGTTCGGACTTCTGAAAGACGGAACGATTCGAACCGCTGCCCTTTACGGAGATGCCATGGCATCCGTCAAAGATACGATCCGCGGCGATATGACCGAAGCGGACATCGTCGATATCGACCGGGTGATTTCCAATCATACGTCGACCGGTCCGAAATCCGAAATGGTAAGATGATATAAAAAACAACAAGCACCCTGCCGTGAAGACAGGGTGCTTTATTTGTGCAATATGTAAAGATCAGTTTACAAATCCGATCTTTCTTCTGACTTTGGACATGGTTTTTCTCGCGTAGTACATCGCCTTTTCGGATCCTTCTTTCATGACGGATTCGAGGTATGCTTTGGCCGCGATCAGACGGTCAAATTCCGCTCTGACGGGGGCAAGCCCGTCTGCGCACGCTTCTCCGACCGCGAGTTTGAAATCACCGTAACCCTTGCCGTCAAACTCACGCTCGATCTCCTCGTTGGATTTTCCGGTGAAGGCGTGGTAGATGTTCATCAGATTGTTGATACCGTCTTTTCCTTCTCCGTAGCAGACTCTCGTGTCGGAGTCGGTAACGGCACGGCGGAACTTGCGGATGATATCGTCTTTGTTGTCAAGAATGTAAACGATGGCATTGGGGTTGGGATCGGATTTCGACATCTTTGCGGTGGGTTCGGCGAGCGACATGATCTTCATGGTGTCCGTCGGAATGAATCCTTCGGGGATCGTGAACGTGTCACCGTAGACCTGATTGAATCTCGTCGCGATATCGCGGGTCAGTTCAATGTGCTGCTTTTGGTCGATGCCGACGGGAACGACGTCTGTCTGATAGAGCAGAATATCCGCCGCCATCAGCGAGGGATAGGTGAACAGTCCGGCGTTGATGTTATCGGCGTGCTTTGCGCTCTTGTCTTTGAACTGCGTCATTCTCGACAGTTCACCGAACATTGTGTAGCAGTCGAGGATCCAGCCGAGTTCCGCGTGATACGGAACGTGGGACTGCACGAACAACGTGTTTTTCTTGGCATCAAGTCCGCATGCCATATAAAGCGCCAGCGTTTCGTAGGTTCTGCGGCGAAGTTCGGCGGGGACCTGACGCACGGTGATGGCGTGCATATCGACTACGCAGTAAAAGGTTTCGTATTCCTCCGAGAAACGGGAGAAGTTCTTGATGGCACCGATGTAATTTCCGATGGTGAGGTTTCCCGACGGCTGAACGCCGGAGAAAACGATTTTCTTATCCTGAAGCATTTTACTATCCTTATACGGTTTTATTTTCTAAATAGTATAACATAATTTCCCGCGTTATTCAAGCGTTTTCGCAAACTTTTTGATCGGACGGCGTATTTTCTTCCTTCTTGAATATCTTTTCTTTTCTCGCGTAATAGAGGAAGATCACAAGGTCGAAGATGAACAGAAGCATCCACGAAACGACGTAACATTGGTAGATGCAGGCGACTTTCGGGTAGAGCGGGAAGATGAAGGTCATCCAGATCACACGGAACACGACCACGTTCAGAAGTTTGTTGACCGTGCCGGGAATGGTGTGACCGAGGCCCTGTACGATGTTGGCGAGGAGGTTTTTCAGGGCGTTAATGACGTACGGAACCATGATGTACACCGTGCGCAAACAACCGACGGCAAGCGCGAGTTCCGCGTCATCTGTGTTGATGAAGAGTTTGAGCATGGGGATACGGAACAGGAAAACGAGTCCCGTCATCGAGAGCGCGAGAACGGTACTGCCGATCAGATAGATGACCGTTCCTTTGGCGATACGGTCTTTCTTCCCTGCACCGTAGTTCTGACCGATGAAGGTCAGCGACGACGAGCCGAAACCGCTGATGAAAGCATTCGTAAATCCTTCGATCTCCATCGCTGCGCCGTTTCCGGTAATGGTGGCGTCGCCGAACGAGTTCATCGCACGGGTGGCGGGGAGCGTTCCGAGGGAGAAGAGCGCCTGTTCCAGAGCACAGGGCAGACCGACTTTCAGAATGGAGAGAAAAGTGGCAAAACGGAAATTCCGGGGACGGAAATCCGGTATATAAGGATCGCCGAGCGAGCGGAGTTTGCGCAGGCAGAGCGCCGCGCTGATGAGGTGAGAGAGCATGGTGGCGAGGGCAACGGCAATGACTTTCTGCGGGAGAATCAGACAGAGGATGATGTTGAGAACGAGGTTGGCGACACCGCTGACGATGAGGTAATACGTGGGGGATTTACTGTCGCCCGTGGCACGCAGAGCAGCAGAGGAGAAGTTGTAGATCAGCAAAAACGGCGCGCCGATGAACGTGAAGAGCAGGTACAGAGCGGCACCGTGATAGGAGGTTTCGGGGCAATTCACCCACGAGGGCATGATATTGAACGCACAGGCGCCGAACACGGCGATGAGAAGTCCCAGAAACGCGGCGGTGATGAAGGCGGTGTTGTTGATCCGTCGGATCGCGCCGTCGTCCTTTCTTCCGATCGCGTGGGACAGAAGAATGACTGCACCGTGAGAAAGTCCGTTCAGGGATGTGATGATCAGATTGACGACCGTTCCGATGGCGTTGATGGAAGCGACGTCGGAAACGCCGCCGAGTTGTGCGAGGACGGCTTTATCCGCCGCTTTGAACAAAATCTGTATGAGGGCGGAAAGGATCAGAGGGATGGAGAATTTTACGATGATGGGGAGGATGTCCCCTTCGGTCATGAGTTTTTTGCGGGATGCGGTCGCCATAGTTGTACTTCCTACTTGATTTATCATTGTCAATTATAACACCGCAGACGTCATATTTCAATGAAAAAAACGCTTCATTTTTTGCACTGTATTGAACCGATTCCTGCGGGGAAAACACCGGAAACGGGACAATAAACAACATATAAGGTTAAAATTTTTGATTTTTCCCACGTTTGTTTGAGAGTGAACCTTGACGAACCGCGACGGGTGTGTTATAATCGGTTTGTACAAGGAGGCGACGGCGGTGTATTTTGATTTGAGTCATCCCATCAGTCTGACAAGACTTACCAAGACCGAAAAAGAGAAGAACAAACCGTGGAACAGCGGTTACGTTCCCAAAGATTTCGTCGTGATCTCCCCCTATGCGGGAAGTTTCGATATGGAGGTCGGTGGCGTTGTTTTTCACGTCGGAACCGGCAGTGCGATCACTGTCCCCGCGGGGGTATTTTTCCGCCCCGTAGCCGTCGAAAACGTGAAATATTACGTCCTGCATTTCACGGCAAAATCGGTGGCTTCCATTCCCGAAGGCGGGGATTCTATCCGCTATATCACGGTGGATCCTGTCACGCCGGAATCCCGTGCGACGAGCGTGAAAGCGCTCTTTGACCGTGCTTTGACTTTCAACCCCTTTGATTCCGGCGCGACGAAAGCCATGCTCGATACGCTGACGCGGGAATTGCTGATCGGGATCAGCCGTGAGTTCTGCGAGAAAGTCTATCCCCAGGAGAGCGGTTTGCGCTTACGCCGTGAGATCGTCGCGTATCTCGCCACCCATTCCGCCGAACCGATCACACTGTCGAGCCTTGCCGTGACTTTCGGCTGTTCTCCGTCCTATATCGCGCGGTTGTTCCGCGTGGGACTCTCTTCCACAGTGTCGGAATATCTGACCGATCTGAGATTGCAGAGAGCGACGGGATTGCTTCTGAACACGGATCTGCGCGTCGGTGAAGTCGCGGAAGTCGTCGGCATCCACAGTCCGTACTATTTCTCCCGCCTGTTCCGCAAACGTTACGGCATGACTGCGCACGATTACCGCATCCGGGGACGGGAAGAAGCGCCCGATCCCGAAAACTGAAGAGAAACAAAAAACGGCTTTTCGGGAGAAAGCCGTTTTTTTGTTTCGGAAGAAATCCGTATAGCCGTTCGGAAAATGACGTTCCTCCGAAGAAATAGAAAAAAATTGGCGTATGCCCTTTACTTTTATAGATAAACGTGTTATAATTAAGATTGGATTTTGCGGGCATACGCAAAATGAGTACGTCTTTAAAAATTTTATATAAATGGAGGACATATCCAATGATAGAGAGAAAGAAAATCTCTATGGATGGTAACACTGCCGCTGCGCACGTATCTTACGCGTTCACGGAAGTTGCTGCTATCTATCCTATCACTCCTTCCAGCCCTATGGCAGAAGTGACGGACACTTGGTCGGCATCGAACAAGAACATTTTCGGTGAACCTGCCAAGAACATTTTCGGTGAAAATGTTAAAGTCGTCGAGATGCAGTCCGAGGCCGGCGCCGCAGGTGCCGTTCACGGTTCTTTGGCATCCGGTGCTTTGACCACCACCTACACCGCATCCCAGGGTCTTCTTCTGATGATCCCCAACATGTACAAGATCGCCGGTGAACTTCTTCCCTGCGTTATCCATGTATCTGCAAGATGCGTTGCTTCCCACGCTCTGAACATCTTTGGTGACCACTCCGACGTTTATGCTTGCCGTCAGACCGGTTTCGCAATGCTCGCTGAAACCAACGGTCAGGAAATCATGGACCTCGGTGCCGTTGCTCACCTTGCAACCATTAAGGGCAGAGTTCCCTTCATCAACTTCTTCGACGGCTTCCGTACCTCTCACGAGATCCAGAAAGTCGCTGCATGGGATTACAAAGACCTCGCCGAGATGGTCGACATGGACGCTGTAAAAGCATTCCGTGATCACGCCCTCAACCCTGAGCATCCCGCTCTCCGCGGCTCTGCTGAAAACGGCGATATCTTCTTCCAGCACAGAGAAGCTTGCAACCCCTACTATGACGCTCTTCCCGCCATCGTAGAAGAGTACATGGGCAAGGTCAACGAGAAACTCGGTACCGATTACAAACTCTTCAACTACTACGGCGCACCCGATGCCGACAGAGTGATCGTTGCTATGGGCTCTGTCTGCGACGTCGCTGAAGAAGTGATCAACTACCTCCTTGCAAAGGGCGAGAAGGTCGGTCTTGTCAAAGTTCGTCTTTACAGACCTTTCGTTGCTGCAAAACTTGCAGAAGCAATTCCCGCAACCGCAAAGAAGATCGCAGTTCTCGACAGAACCAAGGAACCCGGTTCTCTCGGCGAACCTCTCTACCTTGACGTTGTTGCCGCTCTTAACGAAGTCGGCAGAACCGGCATCAAAGTTGTCGGCGGACGTTACGGTCTCGGATCCAAGGATACCACCCCTGCTTCTATTTTCGCCGTTTACGAAAACCTTGCGAAGGCAGAACCCAAGGCACACTTCACCGTTGGTATCGTTGATGATCTCACCGGACACTCCCTTGATGAGAAAGCCGCTCCCGATACCGCTCCCGCAGATATGATCCAGTGCAAATTCTGGGGTCTCGGCGGCGACGGAACCGTTGGTGCGAACAAGAACTCCATCAAGATCATCGGTGACCACACCGACAAGTACATTCAGGCATACTTCCAGTATGACTCCAAGAAGACC
Source organism: Clostridia bacterium (assembly GCA_024404975.1). Classification (GTDB taxonomy): domain Bacteria; phylum Bacillota; class Clostridia; order Oscillospirales; family CAG-272; genus UBA1740. The sequence goes on from JAKSPH010000069.1 coordinate 7,031, forward strand.
GGCGGCGTGACC
>JAKSPH010000007.1 GCA_024404975.1 Clostridia bacterium
CTGCGGTCAACTATTACTACCGTCACCGTAACTTCTGGTATATGCGCCACCATTCCAAGGAACGCAGGGAAATGAATTATTATTCCGGCGTTATGGTGGATAAGGATAAAGCCAAGGAAGTCAAACTTCTGGGGCTCGGCGATACGTTCGAAGAAAAGTACAAGAACGTATTTGCAAGATACTTCGCGGGTATCCGGAAACTCATCGTCAGAGAAGGATTTATGCAGATCGCCGTCGGCTTCATCTCCGTGCTTTGCAACTGCGCCCTCTTCGCCTACGTCGCGTATAATATCGTGTTCAACGACGGACAGATCGGTGATTACGGACTATATACCGGAGCGCTGACGAGCATCGCAAGTTCCATTACCACGCTCGTTTCCTCAACTGCCACTATCTACGAGGGAACCCTCTTCATCGACAATATGATGACGTTCATGAAGGAAAAGACCACCATCGTTCCCTTGGAAGGCGAGGGCATCCACCCCGCGGTCGGCGCGCCCCACGTTCTTGAACTCCGCGACGTATGCTTCCGTTACCCCGGTTCGGATAAAGACGTCATCCGCAACGTCAATCTGACGCTGAGATCCGGTGAGCGCGTTGTCCTCGTCGGTCTGAACGGCGCCGGAAAAACCACGCTGATCAAACTCATCACCCGCCTTTACGATCCTACCTCCGGTGTGATCCTCCTCGACGGAAAAGACATCCGTGAGTACGCCCCCGACGAGTATCACAAACTCTTCGGCATCATCTTCCAGGACTTCGGAAAATACGCCGTCAGCGTTCGTGAGAACATCGAATTCGGCGATATCGACCGCGATCACATGGACGAGGAAGTCAGAGCCGCCGCCGTCCACGGCAACGCGGATGCCTTCATCGGAAATCTCCCTGTCGGCTACGAAACGCCCCTCACCCGTATGTTTGAGGAGAACGGTATCGAACTTTCCGGCGGTCAGTGGCAGAAACTTGCCATCTCCCGCGCGTTCTATAAAAAATCCGACGTGCTTATCCTCGATGAACCCACTGCCGCTCTTGATCCCTTGGCAGAGCAGGAAGTCTACGATCAGTTTACCGATCTTGCGCAGGGAAAGATCAGTATCTTCGTTTCCCACCGTCTTTCCGGTGCCGTCACGGCGAATAAGATCGTCGTTTTGGAAGCCGGCACGGTTGCCGAGATCGGAACCCATGCCGAACTGATGGACAAACAGGGAAAGTATTTCGTCCTGTTCTCCACGCAGGCGAGCCGTTACACCGGTATCGACTACGATGCCGAAGCCGACAGACGCGACGACGAACTCGGCAGAGAGCATCACAAACGTCTGACGAGAGAAGAACTCATGGATCAGATGTAAAAAATAAGCGGAGAGTGCCTTATGACACTCTCCGTTTTATATAGGAAAGGCCGCGGTATCATGCCGCGGTCTTGTTTTATTTTTTCGGGAACGGCTTTTTGAGATCGACGGTGTCCGTCAGTTTCAATCCGCATTTTTTCACGAACGCGTAGGCATTCGGGTATTCGGAAGTCGGATCGACACGGCTGACGGCGTGCGCATCTCTTCCGAGAAGAACGTTCAGACGGTATTCCGATGCGATCCTCCAGAATGCGGGATTGGGATAATGCCGTCCGTCAAGAATTCCGAACATATTGACTTCTACGGGCATACGGTATTTTTCCGTTGCGGCGAGCAGACGGCGGACTTCTTTTTCGTAGAACTTCTCATCGCCCTCGAATTTCAGTACGTCGGGATGCGCGAAATAGGAGTAAACGCCGGTTTCCATCGCCTCGATGCAGGTGTCCACGTATTCGGTCAGCACCGCCTTGTCCGTCTGCTTGAAGAACGAGTTTACCCAGTCGGGCTTTCCTTCCTCACGCAGTCCGTGCTGTCCCAAAATGAGGTATTCCACGCCGCATTCAAGGTAGTAGTCAACGGCGTCTTTGAAAATCGCGGGGTAGTATTCCATTTCAAGACCGATCGGAACGGAGATCCTGTCCTTGACCGGCTCGCGAAGTTCGCGGATGGTCGAAACGTATTCGGGGAGTTGCTCCATTCTCATGCGGGAAGGAGAGATAAAACCGTCTGAAAACGGTTGCGGCGCGTGGTCGGAAAAACCGAACACACGGTAGCCGGCGCGGAGCGCGACTCCGAGATATTCCGCCTCGGTTCCGGTGGCGTGATTGCAGCGTGTGGTGTGATTATGGTAAGAACATTTCATAACAGGTTCGATTCATTCGATATTTTTTTTACATTATACCACAAAACACGTGGTAAGTCAATCAGAATCTTGTAGCGAAACCGCATTTTCGGCAGAGTTCTTCACTCGGTTTGTGCGCCGAGATCCCTTGACGGAACGCCGCGGCACGAGGTGACGAGAGGATCTCATCAAGAGTACTGTCAAATAGGTTTCCGAGCGGAATATTGCCGTCGCAATCCAGGCAGCAGGGGACGACTGTTCCGTCGACCAACACGCCGAACTGCGTGCCGAGGCCGTAGCAGAAGGTCACGTCCTGTTCCTTCGCGTCGAGCGAGGGCCAATCGAACTTCTCCGCTCTTTCGAGATACAGACCGTCGTTCAGTTTGCGGTTGCCGTTCTGTTCGGGCAGGGAAGCGACGTCCGTTCCGAGTGCCTCGGAGAGAAACGAGAAGATCTCGCCGTTTCGTTTGTCCTCACCGCCCGCGTTCCATAAACGGAGCGCCGTGATCCCGTGAAAACGCTCGGCAAACGCCCAGACTCCGGCGAGGTAGTCCCGCATATCCCCGCCGCCGTTTCCCTCGAAACTGTGCAGGGAAACGGACACCTTGCGGATCCCCTCCGCGCGGAGCAGGATTTTTTTCACTTGCGGAAGCAGGGTACCGTTGGTCGTCAGATTGACCGAAAAGCCATACCCGTGTGCGATTTCGAGTATCTTTTCAAGGTCGGGGTGTAACAGAGGTTCCCCCATCAGGTGCAGATACAAGTATTCCGTGTGAGGACGTACCCGCTCGACAACGGTGCGAAACTGTTCCGGCGACATAAACGCGGGTGTGCGCTTGGTTCCGGGGCAGAACGAGCAATTGAGATTGCAGACGTTCGTGATTTCAACATACGCGCGCTTGAACATAAGGTACCTCCTTCGTCGATTTTCTTTATTGTAACACAAATCTCCGGCTTTTGCAATCCCCGTGCGGAAAAAGCCGTTGACAACTGTCCCGACAAATGATATAATGGTAAAAAACGGAGATACGACTATGAAATGGTTGATCGCATCGGATATTCACGGCAGCGCGCACTATTGCCGTCTTTTGTTTGAAGCAATGGATAAGGAGAACGCCGATCGCCTGATCTTGCTCGGCGACCTTTTGTACCACGGACCGAGAAACGACCTGCCGAAGGGATACGCGCCCAAAGAGGTCATCGCGCTTCTGTCTGCCCGCAAGGAAAAGATCCTCGCCGTCAGAGGAAACTGCGATACCGAAGTCGATCAGATGGTGCTTCCGTTCCCGATCCTTGCGGACTATGCCGTGCTTTCGGCAGGGGAACGTCTGATCTACCTCACCCACGGACACATCTATCACGAAACCCACCTTCCCCCGCTCGCCAAGGGCGATATTCTGATACACGGGCATACCCATGTTCCCGTCGCACTGGAAGTCGATGGCATCACCGTACTGAATCCGGGTTCGGTTTCCATACCGAAAGAAAACAGCCCTCACGGCTATATGACTTTCGACGGAACCGAGTTCCTCTGGAAAGACCTTGACGGCACCGTTTATAAGACTTTTTCGCTTGTATCATAACAATTGTTTACATTCTCTGTACAAAAAAGACGGGATCTTTCGATTCCCGTCTTTTTTTTGTTTTGCATTTTCGGATCAAAGTCCGAGACCTGCGGCTCCGATGATACCTGCGTCGTTTCCGAGTGCGGCAACGCAAACCTTGGCCTTTTTCGCGTTGTTTCTCGTGTACTGTTCAACGTCGATCAACTTGTTCAGCGGAACGGTGAGATTTTCTTTCTCGTTGCAGATACCGCCGCCGATGGTAAGTACTTCGGGCTGGAAAATGTTGATCATGTTGGTGATACCGTCGGCGAGATACTTGATGTATTCGTCCACGAGTGCTTTTCCGTATTCGTCACCGCGTTTCATCGCGTTAAACGCGGTTCTCGCAGAAACTTTTCCTTCCTTGCCAGCTTCCTCGAAGAGCAGGGAAGCGATGCCTTTCAGCTTGAGTTCGTCCATCTTTTCCTTGGTCATATTGGTAAGCGCGGTAGCGGAAGAATAAGCCTCCCAGCATCCGCGGCGACCGCAGGAGCATTGACGTCCGCCGGAAACGATCACGACGTGACCGAGTTCCGCACCGCAGCAGTTCACGCCGCCGGCGTAGATCTTGTTGTCGATAATGATGCCGCCGCCGACACCTGTACCGAGCGTGATCATAACGGAGTTCTTAGCGCCTTTTGCCGCGCCGGCGAGTGCTTCACCGAGAGCAGCGGCGTTCGCATCGTTCGCGATAATGACCTTTTTCACAGGGAGATATTTTTTGAAGACTTCGGCAATGGGGAAGTTGACAAAGGGAAGATTGTTTGCGTATTCCACAACGCCGGTCTCCGTGTTAGCCGAACCGGGGGTAGCGATACCGACGTAAGCGATATCGTCGACCGTCAGATTGTTTCGTTTAATGATGGTTTCCGCAAGTGCAGCCATATCTTTCATGATGGCGTCACCCGTTCTGTCCGCAAGGGTAGGCACGGAGCCTTTGTCGATGATCTTGAGCGAACTGTCGCAAAGACCGATGGCAATGTTCGTACCGCCGAGATCTACACCGATAGTATACATAATAGTCTCACTTTCTTGAGGGTTTGAAATGATCGCCCTACAACCAAAAGTATTGTATCATTTCCGACACGTTTTGTCAAGGGTATATAATGATTTAGGAAAGAAATCATCAGCCTTCAGAGGAGTGCCGTCCGAAAAACCGAAAACCGTCCGTCAAAAAGAGCGGAAAGGGCCCGAAAAGGGCAGGATCGGCAGGCGTGAGCGCCCCTTCGTTTTCGCCTTCGCCACTGTGCGGGAACGATGCAAAATACCGGAAAACGGTGAAAAACAGCACCGAAACGGCTTCTCGCCGAAAAATTCCGATGTAGAATTTTACGTTCGATTTTTGTGCATAATGCACAAGGAAAAATCGGAATTTCCAAACTCAACCAATTTTAATTCCGCACCTTAAAATGTTAAACTGAATTTACCATGCATCTAAAACAACGGAAAAACACACAATAAAACGGTAAAATCACGAGAAACGTGAATAGCATTTCGAAAAAATCTGAAAAGACCGAAAAAGCTGCGTGTAAACTAATATTTGCAATATGGAAAAATCTTCCTTCTCGTTAAAAAAACTACGATCAAAAACGACAAAACCGCGGAAAAGTCTGCTTGACTTTTAATATTTTATATGATATAATATGCGATGCAAAGTTGTGGCTTTCAAATTGGCCGATGAATTCGACAAGCCGTCTGCCCCTACCGATTGTCAGCAGATAAGGCGGCTTTCCGATTTCATCGTCCTGCGAGTGCGTATTATCGCGCGGCGTGTATCCGAAATACATAATGATGCAGAAATTTGTGGAGGTAAAGCTCATGAAAAGAACCCTGTTTCAGAAAGTGCTTTGTTTCGTGCTTTCTGTGACAATTCTGCTTGGCATGACAGCGATCACGGCTTCCGCCGCTTCCCTTAAAGGAAACGACACGTCGAGTGAGTTCGAAACTATGCAGAAGTACCTCAAGGCGTCGGCATACAGCACGTATTATGCCAAGTATCACCCGAACGGTACAAACCCCTACTTCAAGTCCGGACTTGGAGAAGTCAACATTCCGGTTACTTCGTTCACCGGAGAAGCAAGTCTTGTAAAGGATAGCGATAAGTGCAATGCGTCTTACAACGCTGACAGTACGGCTTGGTCGACGTTCGGCGATTTCGCGACCCTCGGCGCACAGACGGTATATCTTCCGACGTCCGGCTCCGCGACCTGGAACTTCTCGATCAGCGAAGCACAGGCGAGCCTTTACAACATTAAAATTGAGTATTACACTTGCCAGACGAGTGAAAGTTCCGTCAGCTCGATCGAGAGAAAACTCTATCTCGACGGCGGTTTCCCCTTCACCGAAGCAAGTAACCTTAAACTCACCAAGAACTGGGAGTATGTGAACTCCGAAACCGTAGCGGCTCCCGCCGATGCGGAAACCGGCGTCACCTACGAGCAGACCGACAAGGGTTACATCAAACGCGTCGTATACGAAACCGCCACCGGTAAAGAGATGACTCTGTACACGATCGCGCAGGATATCAACGGAAACTCCATGACGCCCGATGCAGAGCAGTATCCCGAGTGGAGAACCTACTATGCGGAGGATGCTTCCGGTTACACCCAGGGCTACTTCGAATTCTACTTCGAGCAGGGCAACCACACCCTCACTCTTGAAGCAGAGCGCGAACCCATGATCGTGAAATCCATCACCCTCGTTCCGATCGATTCCGCCGAATTCCGTATTAAGAGTTACGCAGAAGTGCAGAGCGAATATGCCGCACACGGTTATACCGCTCCCGCAAACGGAAAGATCACGCAGATCGAGGCGGAATTCCCCGACTTCGTATCCGACTCTTCCGTAGCCGCAACGAACGATAACTCTTCTTGCGAGACCTTCCCGAGCAGAGCCAACGCCCAGCTCTTCAACGTCATCGGCGAGAACAGTTACAACACCGTCGGACAGTGGGCAGCATACAAGTTCACCGTTTCCGAAACCGGTCTTTACAAACTCGGTATGCGTTACAAACAGACCGCCCTTGAAGGTATGTATATCTGCCGTACCATCAAACTTTCCGGCGGTGCGTACGGTCTTGCAGACGGAACTCCTACCGTTCCTTTTGCAGAAGCATACGACGCGCAATTTAATTATAATAAGGAATGGCAATCTTCGTACGTCGGCGATAGCAAAGGCAACGAATTCACCTTCTATTTCGAAGAAGGTGTCGAGTACGTTCTTTACCTTGAATGTTCTCTCGGCTCTCTGAAAGAACTCATCGCAAGAGCGGCTGCCTCCCTTGCATCCATCAACGCCGATTACCTCAAGATCCTTCAGTACACCGGTTCCGATCCCGATACCTACCGTGAGTACGACTTCAAAGGCACGATGCCCGAAGTCCTCGTCGACCTTCTCGACCAGGCGATCGCGTTGGCAGAACTTGCCGACGAATTCGAAGCACTCTGCGGAGGAAAAGGTTCTCACATCGCGACTCTCGACTCTGTCTCCCTTCTTCTTGACCGTATGGGTAAGAATAACGGTATGGACGTTGCCGCAAACCTTGCGACGCTGAAATCCAACCTCGGTACGCTCGGTACCTGGATCAACGATTCTCAAAAGGGCGGTATGATTGTGGACACCATCAGAGTGATCCCCGCTTCCGCCGATGCGAAAGCGCTTCCCAAAGCAAAAGCAGGATTCTTCAAATCCGCATGGTTTGAAATCAAATCCTTCATCTCGTCCGTCTTCACCGATTACGATGAGATGGGCTTGACCGTAGTACCCGATGCAAACGAGAATCCCGTGCAGGTATGGCTTGCCTCCGGTCGTGACCAGTCCAAGATCTGGCGTTCCATGATCGATGCGACGGGCGGTTACACCGACCTTACCGGAAACGCAGTTACCTTGAAACTCGTTACCGGCGGTACACTTCTTCCTTCCATTCTTTCCGGCAAGGGCCCCGACGTATATCTCGGACTCTCTGCCGCAGACGTCATCAACTACGCAATACGTGATGCGGTAGTCGGTGTCAGCGGAGGAGAGAAGAAACTCGGAAGCGACAATGCAATCTTTACCTCGACTGTATATACATATAAGGATGAAAACGGTAGAGTTTACACCACCGAAACTCCCGAAGCAGGGAAGACCGCATCCTTTGTTTCCCACAGTTTCACAGACACCGTGAACGGCAATTACGCAAAAGCCGCCATGGACACCGTCACCTTGCTTGACGTATCTTACGGTATCCCGATGACCATGAACTTCTCCATGATGTTCTACCGTACGGACATTCTTACTCAGCTCAATAAGACCGCTCCCGAAACATGGGACGAACTTCTTGAACTTGTTCCTGTACTTCAGGCGAACAACATGGCGTTCGGCGTTCACTACGAAAACCAGATCAAGATCATGCTCTATCAGATGGGCAGTAACATGTGGAAGTACACGGATAATTCCGAATACGCCGGTGCGAAAGTTGCTCTTGATACCGACCTTTCCTATGAGGCATTCTCCTATGTTTGCCGTCTTTACACCGATTATTCCTTCCCCGTAACCTACGATGCGGCGAACCGTTTCAGAACCGGTGAAATTCCGATCCTCGTTCAGGACTACATCTCGGTTTATAACCAGCTTGTCGTCTTCGCGACCGAAATCGAAGGTTTGTGGAATATGTGTTCCGTCCCCGGCTTCAAGTCCACCAACAAAGCCACCTATGGCGAATACGATGAGTGGAACGACACCGACGGATATTACTACAATTACGATTCCTGTGCGGCAATTACCGCGACCGTAATGCTCTACGGTTGCTCCGACGTTCTTTCTGCTTGGCAGTTCATGCAGTGGCAGACTTCCGCAACGGTACAGGCGAACTACGGTAACCGCATGGTTGCCTTGATCGGTCCTTCCGCGAAGTACGAAACCGCGAACATCAATGCCATCAAGAACCTCTCCTGGAGTGCGGCGGAGAGAGCGGCGCTTGAAGATCAGATTGCTCATCTTTCTTCTGTCGTCAACTATCCCGGATCTTATATCATCGACCGTTACACCAAATTCGCATTCCTCAACGCGAAGAACGACGCGGCAAACCCCGTTGATGCACTTCGTCAGTACATCGACGCAATCAACGCCGAGATCAAGCGTAAACGCGAAGAATTCGATTTGAAGACTCTCGAGCCGGATGAAGAACCGGATTATCTCAAAAAATAAATTGATTACAGACTAAAGGAGAAATAAAATGTCGCAACAGACTAATGTACAGACAGACCGTCCTGTGCAACGCTCTGAGATGACAAAGTGGCAGTGGACCTGGAAAGAGATCAAGAGAAACAAAACCGCATACTTCATGGTAGCGCCTTTCCTGCTTCTCTTCATTATCTTTACGGTCATCCCCGTTTTGCTTTCCATCCTTTTGAGTTTCACGGACTTCAATATGTTGCAGATGCCCCATTGGAAGGGCTTCAGCAACTACAGCCGTTTGTTCCTTGAGGACGAGATCTTCCTTCTCGCCTGCAAGAACACGCTGGTATTTGCCGCCGTTACCGGTCCCGTATCTTACCTGCTGTCCCTCTTGATGGCTTGGTTCATCAACGAACTTCCTCCCAAGATCCGTGCCGTTGTAACTTTGATCTTCTACGCACCCTCCATTTCCGGTCAGGTATATCTAGTATGGAAAACCCTCTTCTCGTCCGACTCTTACGGTTGGGTCAACGCGACCTTGATCAACCTCGGTCTTCAGACCGATGCGATCCTGTGGTTCGATAACGCGAAATACGTAATGACACTTTGTATCGTCGTCGCCCTCTGGACCTCTCTCGGTACGTCGTTCCTTGCGTTCATCGCAGGTTTCCAGACCATCGACCGTTCCATGTACGAGGCGGCGAGCGTTGACGGTATCAAAAACCGTTGGCAGGAACTTTGGTATATCACTCTTCCCACCATGCGTCCTCAGATGATGTTCGGTGCGGTTTTGGCAATCACCAACTCCTTCGGTTTCGGCGCCGTCGTTACCGCACTTTGCGGATTCCCGTCAGTCGATTATGCGGCGCATACCATCATGCACCATCTGGACGACTACGGCGGACAGCGTTATGAAGTAGGTTACTCGTCTTCCATCGCGGTAGTCCTCTTCGTCATTATGTTCGCGTCCAACATCATTATTAAGAAAGCCCTTTCGAAGGTAGGTGAGTGATATGTCGAAAAGACTCAGAGTCCGTAACCATAAAGTCGTTCTGAACCGTTCCGGCGGCGGCGATGCCGGTATCACTTTCGTACTTTCCATCTTCGGTATCTTCAGGTTCTTCCCGAGGTATTACGTCATCGTGCAGGCCCTGAAACCGCTGGATGAATTGTTCATGTTCCCCCCTCGCCTTTACGTTATCAACCCCACGCTGAACAACTTCGGCGATCTGTTCTCCCTGATGGGCGATTCCTGGGTGCCTTTCTCCCGTTACATCTTCAACACGGTGTTCATCACCCTGTGCGGTACGGTAGGAAACCTGATCTTCGCCTCCATGGCTGCTTACTCCCTCGCGAAACTTCGTTTCCCCGGCAGAAAGGCCATCTTCCAGATCATCGTCATGTCCCTTATGTTCCACTCCACGGTTAACCAGGTAACTCACTTCATCATTCTGTCCGCGTTCTCCTGGATCGATACGTACCTCTCCATCATCGTTCCTTCTATGGCAACGACCATGGGCTTGTACCTGATGAAGCAGTTCATGGAAACTTCCGTACCCGATACGGTTCTGGAATCTGCCCGTCTTGACGGTGCAAGCGAATTCAGAACCTACCTGATCATCGCAATGCCTATGGTTAAACCCGCATGGCTGACGCTGATCATCGAGTGCTTCAAGACCTTGTGGAACTCCGGTTCTTCGATTTACATCCATTCCGAACAGTTGAAAACCTTCAACTATGCCATCCAGCAGATCCTTTCCGGCGGTATCGCGCGTTCCGGCGCGGGTGCTGCGGCAACGGTCGTTATGATGCTGGTACCTATTATCGTATTTGTCCTCAACCAGAGCCAGATCATCGAAACCATGGGCTCTTCGGGTATGAAGGATTAAGGAGGGAAGAGTATGAAAAAGAAAATTCTGACGGCTCTTGCCTTCGCCATCGCCCTTATTTGCCTGTTCGGTACGGTATCCGTGTTCGCGTTTGAACCCTATGATACCTACACCTACGACATCGACGGAAATACGATGCTTTCTCCCACCGCGTTCAACCCCGGTGAACCCGCAACCTCCAAGACCATGGGCTTGCTTCAGAACTACGGAAACCAGGCATTGAAGTTTTCGTCCGATATCTGCACCGACTATGCAGGTAACATTTACATCACGGATACGAACAACCACCGTTTCGTATTCCTCGACCGTTTCTACCACGCAACGGGAACTCTTTCTTCCTACGTGGATGAGTACGGTAACACCCAGACCTTCAATTATCCCGCCGGCGCGTTCGTAACCAACGAAACGCTCAACGCCGACGGCTCCCGTTACCTGTACGTTTGCGATACCGGTAACAGACGTATCGTTGTGTTCGACGTATTCGACAACTACTCCTACGTCCGCACGATCACCCGTCCCGTAACCGCCCTCCTTGACGAAACCACCTTCGTTCCCGAAAAGGTCGCTGTCGACCAGTACGGAAGAATCTTCGTAACTTCTTCCTCTTGCGTTGACGGTGTCATCGTTCTTTCGAGCGACGGTGAGTTCACCGGCTTCATCGGCGGTAACAAAGTCACCGGTTCCGTTTGGGAACGTTTCTGGAGACGTTTCCAGTCCAAGGAAAAGCGTGATGCCACCATCACGATCGCTTCCACTCCCGTTTCCTATAATAATATTATTGTAGACGACGAGGGCTTCATCTTCGTAACCGCTTCCTACACCACCAGCGAGTCGCAGAAGGAGCAGCAGAAGAATATCAAGGACAAATCGGCTTCCAAATCCACCGTCAAGAAACTGAACTCTGCCGGTGCCGAGATCATGAAACGTAACGGTTTCTTCGATCCGGGCGGAGAAGTTGCCATGGGTGCCGGAACTTCCGTATCCACCATCGTTGACGTAGCCATCGGTCCCGAACAGACCTGGACGATCCTTGACTCCAAGCACTGCCGCTTCTTCACTTACGATAACGACGGTAACCTTCTGTTCGCGTTCGGTGATACCGGCGACCAGGTCGGAACCGGCCAGGAAACCAACGGTACGACCGCGACCTACCGTTCTCTCTGCTATCAGAGAGTCGTAGACTCCGAAGGCGTCGAGTCCTACAACATTCTTCTCCTTGAACTTTCTCAAGGTGAATACATGGTAACGCCGTTCATCCCCGACGATTACTACAATTCCGTACTTACCGCACTCCGTGCGCAAAACGAATTCCGTTATTCCGAATCCATCGAACTCTGGCAGGACGTTTTGAAGAAGAACAACAACTTCGACCTTGCCTACATCGGTATCGGTAAAGCACTTTACAGCCAAGGTAAATACACCGAGGCGATGGAAATGCTTGAAAAATCTTACGAAACCACCTATTGGGCTCTTGCAAAGAACAAAGATAGTTCCGCAAAAGCAGGTAAGTTCCTTATTCTCATCGTCCTTGCTGCGATCGCGGTAATCGTTGTGATTGCCAAGTTCCTCAGCTTTGCGAAGAAGAAGAACAAAGCCGTTTCGCTTAAAGTCGGCAGAAAGACCTACGGTGAAGAGTTACTTTACGTCTTCCACCTGATCTTCCACCCGTTCGACGGTTTCTGGGATTTGAAACACGAAAAACGCGGCTCTGTCAGAGCAGCGACCACGATCATGGCTCTCACCGCCGTGGCTCTGTTCTACCAGTCCATCGGAAGATCCTACTCTGCGAACCCCAGAGGCGAATTCTCCACCATCACTTCCAATCTGATCGGTGTCGTGATCCTCGTTCTTCTCTGGTCTGTCGCAAACTGGTGTCTGACGACACTGTTTGACGGTGAAGGTTCGTTCAAGGACGTTTACGTAGCGACCTGCTACGCGATCTCGCCCATGATCTTCTTCTACATCGTTTCCACTTTGACCACTCACATCATGACCGATGCGACCATCCCGAACCTTATCATTTCCATCGGCTATGTATGGTGCGGATTCTTGCTCTTCTTCGGTATGCTGACAACTCACGATTATTCCATCGGAAAGAACCTTCTGATCACCGTCTGCACGCTCGTTGCCATGATCGTCATCATGTTCGGTGTTCTTCTGTTCGGTTCTCTTTGCGGAAAGATGATCGACTTTGTTGTTTCTCTTGTCGAAGACATAGGCGACAGGGTATAAGCAGGAGGTATGAAAATGAAAATGAAAAAAATATTATCGACTGCTTTGCTCGTAGTCATGCTGTTTACCTCCTTGGTGACCGCATTCCCGCTTACGGCATCCGCGGCATATTCCGGAGCGTCCGTTACGCAGTCCGCGCTTTCCAAAGATAAAGTAAAAGCTATCGCGGATGCCGTCAAAGACTACCATTACGCGAACGCGCAGGAAATGTTCGAAGCAGAACTTGCTGCTGGCTATCTTGACAGCATCACCAAAGGGAACTTCTCCCTTTACATCAACCGTTACACCGGTTATCTCTACTACATCAACAACGTAACGGGACAGATTCTGACTTCCAACCCCGAAAACAGTAAGGGCGGCGACTACGACGATCTGATGTCCCAGCTCATCGTAAACTTCACTACCATTGTCGGCGGCGACGTAGACAACTATGCCTCCTTCCGCCAGGCAGCGAGAAGAAATCAGATCTCCGTTTCCGCGATCAACGGCGGTATCCGCGTATCCTATACGCTCGGTGATACCACTACGAGATACCTTCTTCCCCAGCAGATCCATTACGATGATTTCGTAAGTAACATCCTCGATCCCCTTCTTGAGCAGTACGTAGATCTCCTTGTGAAATATAAGGTCGCTCTCGGCGCGACGGAAGAGCAGCTCGGCTTCTACGGAAACCCCAAGTACGATACCGAGGATCTCGCCGGATTCATCATCAACCCCGATAAGAGACGTATCGGTCTTTACGGTTACATCTCCGGTTCTACGGAATACGTCAAAACGATTTCGACCGTTGACCATTCGGATGAGGCGAAAGCCGATGTTGTAACGCTCAAAGCGCTCAACACAGCGATCTCTCAGTTTCTGGCGAACTACTCGCTTCAGGACCCCAACAGCATCATCAACAACAACGCTTTGAAGGACGATCAGAAAGAGTCCCAGTTGAAAGCGCTCTATTCCCCGTACCCCGTTCTTGAAAAGGAAGAAACCTACACGAAAGGCGACGGCACCACCGGCACCCGCCACACGGTCATCTTCACTCTGAAAGACTCCGTTACCGACGGTATCAAGTCCACCTTCTCCGGTTACATCAAGAAATACGTTCCCACCTACACCTACACCGAAATGTACGCGAACGAAGCGAAAGTCGGATACATCTCCGACTTCACCGCAAAGCCCACCTTCCGTATGGCTCTCGTTTACACCTTGGGTGAGAAAGGCGAACTCGAAGTTACGCTTCCTTCGTCCTCCATTTCCTTCGATGAAACCTCCTACATCCTGAACTCTGTAAAGGTTCTTCCTTTCTTCGGTGCTTCCGACCGTTCCCGTGACGGATATCTCTTCCTTCCCGACGGTTCCGGTTCCATCATCGAGTTTGACGATCTTTATAACTCGCAGATCCAGAAGAACATCAACATCTCCCTTGACGTTTACGGCAGCGACTTTGCTCACGCAAGCCTGAGCGGCGCTCACCGTGAACAGACGGTCATCCCCGTGTTCGGACAGGTAAACGAAGTTCCCGCGAACGCACTTACCACCGCCAATACCGGAAAGACCGCCGTGACCAACGGTTACGTAGCCGTCCTTGAAGAAGGCGCCTCCCTCGCAACCATCAACGTTGCCTGCGTTGTCGGTACCTCCTACATCGGCGAATATCCCGCTTATACTCCCTATCCCATGGATACCGTCAACCTGAGCGATACCATTTCCTTTGAAGACTCCTCCACGCAGAAGGCAGTCGGAAACCTCGGAAGTTATTCCCTCACCGCAGACGAAAAGTACAACGGAAACTACGTTATCAAGTACACTATGCTGTACGATCCCGACCTTGTCGTTGCAGGTACTTACCCCGCAGCCTACGTCGGAATGCCGACCTGCTACCGTGATTCCCTCACCGATCTCGGCGTTCTCAACGCTCTGACCGAAGTTACCGAGGATCTTCCTCTGTACATCCAGGTGCTCGGTATGATGACCATTGAAGATAAGTTCCTCTCCTTCCCGATCGAGCGTGAGATCCCCTTGACTTCCTTTGAAGACATCGAGATCATGTACGACCGTTTGGCGAATGCGAAAACTTACGTTCAGAAACTCATCGATGAAGCAAAAGCTAACGCCGCTGCTGCCGAAGCGGAAGGCGATGCAATGCTGAAAGCATCCTATCAGAAAGAAGCCGACGAATACGAGGCACTCCTGACAAAGATCAAGGACATCAAAAACGTCAACTTCCGTCTGAACGGCTTTGCCAACGAGGGACTTCATCCCACCTATCCCGTAAAGATCAAGTGGGAAAGAGCCGTCGGCGGCAAACGCGGATTCAAGAATCTTCTGAACACCGTTGCAACTACCAATGAAACCGCGGGTAATTCCTTCGGTATTTACCCCAACTTCGATCTTCTGTTCGTCCAAAGAACCAAACAGTTTGACGGTATCAACCTCAACCGTGTCGGCGCCCGTCAGTTGGATAACCGTTACGCTTCCAAGAAGAGTTACGATGCCGTCACTCAGCGCTTCGATATGATGGGTCACGGTATCCTCGTATCCACCGACAGACTTGAACAGCTGACCGATAAGTTCCTCAAAAAATACGGAAAGTACGATATCAAGACCGTATCTCTTGACACTCTCGGTGGCAACCTTTCCTCCAACCTTGACGAGGACAATCTCATCAACCGTGAGGAATCTCTCGCTTACACCGAAGCCGTATATCAGAAATTGGTAGAAAACGGCTACGAGTTGATGGTAGAGAAGGGAAATATCTACACCGTTAAATACGCAACTCACATTCTGGAAGCATCCGTGGATTCTTCTCACCTGAAAGTTGCTTCCTACACCGTACCCTTCGTCGGTATGGTCATCCACGGAACCGTAAACTACACCGGTACTCCTCTGAACTACTCCGGTACTCCTTCCTACGACATCCTCCGCGCGATCGAGAGCGGTGCATCTCTGTACTACATCCTCGCGTTCGAGAATATCGCGTACATGAAGGAATATCACTATACCAATAAGTATTACTCCGTTGACTTCAACAACTGGTACGGTTCCTTGCTCGAAACCTATGCGAACCTCAATTCCGCAATCGGAGATCTTCAGACCGCGATGATCACGGATTACCGTATCGTCAAGGGTGAACGTATCGTATCCGACGCGGAGAACGAGAAAGCATACACCGAGTTGACCGACGAGTACATCGCAATCGTAAGAAGTCAGCTCGAAGCGAAGATCGCAGAGATCAACGATATGATGTTTGCCGATCCCGCAAAGAGCGGTAAGGGAATTCTGCTCACCTTCGATACCAATGCAGTCTTTGCGCAGTATAAGCTCGACCTGCTCTTCGCAGGTGCAGATCTGGATGATGAATTCGTTGCCGAACTCCAGACAAGTGCCAAGGCAAAGCTTGACGCACTCAAAGCGGAATTCGAAGCGATCTACAATTCCACCGATCCCGCAGCAGAACTCTTCACGTTCGACACCGTCGTTTACAACGGCGAAACCTCCGAACTCCGTTACCTCACCGTATCGGATGCCGCAGCCGCCGACTATGTTTCCACGGATTACACCTGTGAGAACGTGGCGATCGTTACCTACCTCACGCAGGAAGGCGACACCGTCGAATTTATCCTCAACTACAACATCTTCGCCGTTACCGTAAATTACAACGGTCATGTTTATACTCTTGACACGTACGATTACGTGAGAATCGGTTAAGGAAGGAGAAGCAGAAATGACAAAACTTAAACTTTTTAAGAAAAAAGCATCTCTTGATGCCAGAAAAGCGATGTCCGGTTATCTCTTCGTCGCTCCGTTCCTGATCGGTGTCCTCGCGATCTACCTTCCGATCCTTATCGACTCCATCTATTTCAGTTTCAGTGAAATCGCGGTAAAAGAGGGCGCCGGTCCCGGCGCTCTCCCCGACCTGGTTTCCAAGGGCATTGAGTATTACAAGTTCGCCCTTGACGCAAAAAGCTACACCGACGCACTTCTGAGCGCATTGCAGACTCTCGTATTCCAGGTTCCTGCGATCATCATCTTCGCACTCTTCATCGCCGTTGTCCTCAACGGTAAGATGCTTGGCCGTGCCGTGTTCCGTGCGATCTTCTTCGTGCCGGTTATTATCGCTACCGGTGTTATGGAATCTATTGAAGCATCCGACTACTTCACGCAGATGAACGCAGCCGGTATGGAATCCGGAGAGGAAGCCGCGGAAACCAGCGGAAACAATTTGTTCTCCGCCATGGATCTTCAGGGGTTGCTCGCCTATATGCCCGTCGGAACGGATCTCGTTGACGTCGTTGTCAAACTTGTCAACTCCGTCTTCGATATCGTAAACTTCTCCGGCGTACAGATGTTGATCTTCCTTGCCGGACTTCAGTCGATCAGCCCTTCGATTTACGAAGCGTGCCAGATCGAAGGTGCCACCGCATGGGAAACCTTCTGGAAGATCACCTTCCCGATGATCTCGCCTATGATCCTTGTAAACGCGATTTACAGTATTATCGACTCCTTCACGAGGTCGGGAAACGCCGTGATGAACTACATAGGTAGGGCAGAGAATACCAAGGGCGGTAACCCCTCGATCGAAACCGCAATGTACTGGATCTACTTCATCGTGGTAATCCTGATCCTTGCAGTGGTCGGCGGTATCTGTTCGACCTTCGTATTCTACCAGCGCAGAGAATGATGAAAGGAGAGAAAACAATGGAATCTACACCTGTTATTACGAAAGAAACCAAAAAATCCATTCATGTGGATTATGAAGGAAAACTCTCCTTTAAGGATAGACTTCTTCAGAAACTGAAGGCATCCAACACTTGGATCAAACTTGCGATCAACATCGTCCGTTTCATCCTGATGCTCGGTGTGTCCTACGTTATCATCAATCCTTTCCTTTCCAAGATCGCCGGTTCGTTCATGTCGAAAGAAGACGTCATCGACTCTACCGTATTGCTTATTCCCAAGCATTTCTCGGTTGACATCTACAAGTATCTCTTCCTTGAGAACCATTATCTCAATGCGTTTATCAATACGCTCACGTTGTCCTTGATCTGTGCGGTCGCACAGACTCTGGTTGCCTGCCTTGTCGGTTACGGTCTTTCCAAGTTCAAATTCAAGGGTAACAAGATCGTTATGGCAGTGGTACTTCTTACGATGGTCATCCCTCATAACGCACTTCGCGTATCCTTCATGCAGCACTTCTCTCACTTTGATCTCTTCAACGTTATCGCGTGGGATTACAAAGGCCCGATCGCCCTCTTCAACGGCGGCAATACCGTTTCGCTTTCCGATACGTATTGGCCTTTGGCACTTATGTCCATCACCGGTATCGCGTTTAAGAACGGTCTGTACATCTACATGATGCGTCAGTTCTTCAAAGGCGTTCCCGATGAACTTGAAGAATCCGCATACGTTGACGGTTCCGGCGTAATCCGGACCTTCTTCCAGATCATTCTTCCGCTTTCCATCCCCATGATGATCACGATCTTCCTGTTCTCGTTCTCGTGGCAGTGGACGGATGAATTCTATGCGAACCTGTTCTTCACGGATCCTGAAAGTACTTTGTATCTGATGCCCGACGTTTACGGTAAGGTTCCCAAGACGTTAAGTAACGCCATCAAGAACTTCTCCGGTAAGTCGATTTACCAGTCGGTTATCAGAAACACCGCCGGTCTTATGATCATCGCTCCCCTGATCATTATGTATCTGTTCTGTCAGAAGTTCCTGGTACAGGGTATCGAGCGTTCCGGTTTGGTCGGCTGATTTTCGGCGGTTTTTCCCAAACGGAAAATGCATGAATATACAGAATGGCTGTCGGTCCGAAAGGACCGGCAGTCTTTCTTTTTCGGTGCAGGCCAAAAAGGTATAGGAGAAACCTATACCAAGCAATAAACACACCCTATAATTAAAGGTTTTACCTATTAAAATGCTAAATTTCAATGGTAATATTGCACAAAACATAAAAATTGGATTTATGCAATATGATACCAATGTACCAACTTTTTCCGAATTGAAATAAAATTCGAAAAAACGTATTGACAAACCGGAATAAGTTGTTTATAATAGTTACATACTAAAGAACGGAGGCAAACGAAAATGGCAAACGTTATGAATCATAATTGTTCTGCGACTTCTGAAACGAAGTCTTTTTCCGCTTGTTCTTCCGTGATTATCAACAGAGTAGACATTGCTGACGCAGTGTCTATTTTTGTTATTCGACTCGTGGCACTACTCGGTATTATTATTTCCGTCGTGAAGAACACAAATAACAATCAAGTGTGTAGTTGTTGTTGATATACCCAAATTGGTATATAGAACGGCTTACCGCTTGGTAAGCCGTTTTTTATATAGCATTTCAAAAAAAATTAAATAAAAAGGAGAACCCCCAACATGAAAACCAAAACCAAATTCCTGTCTTTCGTTCTGTGCGCCGTGCTTGTCGTGACTTCTTGCTTCGCATTTGCATCTTGCGGCAAGAAAGACGAAACCTTCAAGATCGGTGTTTCCGGTCCTCTGACCGGTGGTGCCGCAACCTACGGCATTGCCGTTAAAAACGGTGCCGCTCTTGCAGTAAAAGAGATCAACGCAAAAGGCGGTCTCTTCGGCAAGTATCAGCTTCAGTTGTTCACCTATGATGACCAGCACAATGCAACCCTCGTTTCCACCGGTTACTACGATATGGTACAAAAGGGTATGCAGGCTTCTCTCGGTTGCGTAACCTCCGCTCCCTGCGCTGAGTTTGCAGACCTTTCCGCAGAAGACAATATGTTCTTCATCACTCCTTCTGCATCCAATGATGAGATTCCGAAGAACACCAACGGCTACCAGTTGTGCTTCTCCGTCGGTATCCAGGGTAAAGGCGCAGCCGCTTACGTTGAAGAAGCCTACTCCGGCAAGACCATCGGTTTGCTCTACTGCTCCGGTGATAACTACTCCGAAGGTATCAAGGATCAGTTCAAAGAAAACCTTAAAACTGTTACCGTTGTAGAAGCATCCTTCAATGACGGTGATACCGATTTCTCCTCTCAGGTAAATGCATTGAAAGACTGCGAATTCGTCTTCATGCCCATCTACTACACTCCCGCTTCTCAGTTCATGACTGAAGCAAAGAAAACCGCCAACAACTTCAAAGTCTTCTACGGCTGCGATGGCTTCGACGGTATCGAAACCGGTGTTGAAGGCTTCGATATCAACAGCGTTCCTCAGAAAGTTTCCTACCTTTCTCACTTCAACGCAAAAGCAACCGAAGGTAAAGCAAAGACCTTCATCGACGCTTACAAAGCAGAGTACAATGAAGAACCCATCCAGTTCGGCGCTGCCGCTTACGACTGCGTATATGCGATCGTTGCAGCAATCGAATCCAAGGGCGAAGAGAACTTCAAGATCAATATGTCCGCATCTGACGTATGCGACCTTCTGACCTCCGTATTCAACAGCGAAACCTTCACCTACAGCGGTGCTACCGGTTCCAACATGAAATGGAATAAAGCAGCGAACAACGGTTACGGTTACGTTGATAAGAGCGCTACCGAATACGTTGTAAAAGAAGCAAACTGAAATTGACTGAATGCGTGTTCAATACCGACGTCTTGTAATGAGGCGTCGGTTGAACTGCGCTTTTGTAAAGGATTGTTATTATGAATTTTCTTGTCACGTTGATCAACGGATTATCCCTTGGCGGAGTATATGCGCTGATCGCACTCGGCTATACGATGGTTTACGGCATTGCAAAAATGCTGAATTTTGCCCACGGTGACATCATCATGGTCGGTGGTTATACGGTTCTCGTCGCTCTCGGAACGAGCGGCAAGCCGATATTCACAGTGATTGCCTGCGTTGCGGCGATCGTCGTTTGTTGCATTCTCGGTGTAACGATCGAGAAAGTTGCTTACAAACCTCTTCGCGGAGCATCGCCTCTCGCGGTACTTATCACAGCCATCGGCGTCAGTTATTTCCTCGAAGGTCTTGCACAGATCTTCTTCGGCACGAACGCGAAGTTCGTCAAAATTGCCGAAATGGGTATTCTTCATATCGGCGGACTTTCCATCGGATGGGATACGGTGATTACGCTTCTCGTTTCCGCAGCCATTATGGCAGCACTTACGTTGTTTGTAAAAATGACGAAGACCGGACGTGCCATGGTAGCGGTTTCGGAAGATAAAGCCGCAGCCAGCCTTATGGGCGTCAACGTGAACGCTATCATTACGGTTACGTTTGCCATCGGTTCTATCCTCGCCGCCGTTGCGTCTATCTTCTATCTCATGAGATATCCCACCTTGAATAACACCATGGGTGCTATGCCCGGTATCAAAGCATTTACCGCGGCAGTTATCGGCGGTATCGGTTCGATCCCCGGCGCAATGATCGGCGGTATCGTCCTCGGTATCATTGAATGTGTCTTCAATTCGACGCCTCTTGCTCCTTACACCGTTGCGATCGAATTTGCCATTCTGATCGTACTTCTTCTTGTCCGTCCTAACGGAATTCTCGGAAAGAAGAGAAGGGAGAAAGTCTGATATGTCGCTCAAAAAGAATGCATTTGTAAAATATTATCTGATCTACGTCATCTTCGCCGCTATCATTGTTTTCTTCGTGGCACTCGGAGGCGTTCTTCCTCGTTCCTTCCTCTCCAACAGCCTGCAAATGGCGATCGCGATTCTCCTTTCGCTTTCGCTTTCGTTCGTCGTAGGCTTCCTCGGTGAACTTTCTCTCGGTCACGCCGGTTTTATGTGTGCCGGTGCCTATCTCGGCGGTAAAGTGGCATCTATTCTTGCTGCCGGTGCGCTCGGAAACGGAATTCTGACCTTCATCATTTCCGTTCTTGTGGGCGGAATCGTTGCGGCGGTCCTCGGCGTAGTCGTCGGACTTCCTGCACTCCGTCTGAAAGGCGACTATCTTGCGATCGTAACTCTTGCGTTCTGCGAGATCGTCCGCGTTCTCTTCCTGAACAGCCCGAAAGAAGCATTCGGCGGTGCTTTCGGTCTTGAAACACCGAAATACGGTTCTTCCGGCATCTCTCTTCAGATGATGCTGATCTTAGCACTTTTGCTTGTCGTTTCCGCCATTGCTGTATTCCGTAACATCATCCGTTCCAAACACGGTAGAGCAGTTACCGCGATCCGCGATAACGAAATAGCGGCACGTGCGACGGGCGTTGACGTTACCAAATACAAACTGTTTGCTTTTGTCGTTTCGTCCTTCTTTGCAGGTATCGCCGGTGTCGTTTACAGTTATACCCAGTCCCGCGTACAGAGTTCGACGTTCGACTACAACTATTCCATCGACATTCTCGTTATGGTCGTCCTCGGCGGTATGGGTTCCATGAACGGTTCCATCATTTCCGCGGCGATCATCACTTTCCTCAATTTGAAACTTTCCACTGTCCTGACCGGTAACCTTGCCGTTGCCAAAGACCTTGTCTATGCGTTGATCCTGATCCTCATCGTCATCTTCTCCAACGCCCCCTCGCTCCGTTCCTTCCGCGAGAAGTACAACTTCCGCGCGATCATCGAGCGCCTGCGTAAGAAGGAAATGGATCCTGCCGACATCAAGAACGATGCCGGTTCCTGGGACCGCATCCCTACAAAGATCGAGATGAATGAAGTGCTTTCCACCGATTTCAAGGTACAGGAAAGTACGATGAATCCCGATAAGGAGGCAAAATAAGATGGCAGAGAACAATTACCTTCTTGAAACAAAAGATCTCGGAATCTCCTTCGGCGGTCTGAAAGCCGTACAGGACCTGAACCTCCGCATCAAAAAGAACGAGATCTACGGTCTGATCGGACCGAACGGTGCGGGAAAGACCACCGCGTTCAACATTCTGACCGGTGTATATCAGCCGACCACGGGTTCTTACATCTTCGACGGTGAAGAGATCCACGGTCTGAAGCAGGACGCGATCAACAAAAAAGGCATCGGCAGAACCTTCCAGAACATCCGTCTGTTCAACAATATGTCTGTCGTCCGTAACGTTATGGTCGGACTTGCCAACCTCCCCGAATACAAGTGCAACGTATTTGAATCCATTTTCCGTCTTCCCCGCCACTTCAAAGTGGAAAAGGCGATGCGCGCACGAGCAAAAGAATTACTTGACATTTTCGGACTTCTTGAGGAGAGAAACAACCTCGCTTGCAATCTCCCCTACGGTAAACAGAGAAAACTTGAGATCGCAAGAGCGCTTGCCACCGGTCCGAAACTTCTTCTTCTCGATGAACCTGCCGCAGGTATGAACCCGCAGGAAACCGCAGAACTCGTCGAAACCATCCGTTTTGTCCGCGATCATTTCGATATGACTATCCTTCTGATCGAGCATGATATGAGTTTGGTCAGCGGCATCTGCGACGAAGTCACGGTTCTCAACTTCGGTCAGACGCTCGCGCAGGGCAACGTAGCGGACGTTCTCCACGATCCCGCCGTTGTCAAGGCGTACCTCGGCGATTGAGTTTAGAAAAGGAAGTATGAGATATGGCATTACTTGAAGTCAATGATTTACAAGTCAATTACGGCTTGATCCGCGCCGTCAAAGGCGTGTCCTTCAAAGTCGAGCAGGGTGAAATTGTTGCGCTCATCGGTGCGAACGGCGCAGGAAAGACCACCATTATGCACGCGATCAACGGAATTATCCCCAAAGCCGGAGGAAACGTTGTCTTTGACGGCAACGACATCACCGCGACGCCGGCGCATAAACTTGTCGGAATGGGACTTGCTCAGGTACCGGAAGGCAGACGAATCTTCGGAGAACTCTCCGTCTTCGATAACCTCAAACTCGGTTACTACTGCAAAAACGACGCAAAGCATTTCAACGAAAAACTCGAAGAAATGTACACGCATTTCCCCATCCTGAAAGAGCGTTCCCGTCAGATCGCGGGTACCCTTTCGGGCGGTGAACAGCAGATGCTGGCGATGAGCCGCGCACTGATGTCCGATCCGAAACTCCTTCTCCTTGACGAGCCGAGTATGGGACTTTCTCCTCTCTACGTATCCAACGTGTTTGAGATCATCAAGCAGGTCAACAAACTCGGTACCACCGTTCTTCTCGTTGAGCAGAACGCGAAAATGGCACTCAGCATCGCCAATCACGCCTACGTTCTCGAAATCGGTAACATCTCCGCTTCGGGTACGGGTGCTGAACTTCTCGGCAACGAGTCCATTCAGAAGGCGTACCTCGGCGGCTGACCGGAAATAGCACAATTTAACGGCAAGTTCTTCGGAACCTGCCGTTTTTTACTTGCAATTTCGCATAAGATATGCTATACTATATTTATTAAAAACAGGAGGAGAGCCGTGGCAGAACAGTTTACCGTGTCGCTTGGCGGATGCACGATTGACGTATCGTGTGTATATCCGACCACCCGCGCGTTTCTGAAAGACTATCTATCGACGTGCGCACCCGATTTTTCCGTCACCGTAACGGATGCGGATATCGCTGCGGAAGCGGAAAAGTCCCGTCTTGAAGATGAAGCGGAAGGGATCCCCGTACGGTCTTTCCCCGAAACCTATCTTGAAACCTTGGCACTTTACCGCAAGATCGCCGAGAAACTCCCCGCGTACGGCACGTTTCTGATCCACGGATCCGCGATCGCGGTGGATAACGAAGCGTTCCTCTTCTGCGCAAAGAGCGGAACCGGAAAAAGCACGCATACCCGCCTTTGGAGAAAGAAGTTCGGCGACCGCGCCTATATGGTCAACGACGATAAACCTCTCCTTCGCGTCACTGAAAACGGCGCCGTCATCTACGGAACCCCTTGGGACGGAAAGCACCGCCTCTCCCGTCCGGTCGCCGTCGGTCTTCGCGCCGTGTGTATTCTGAACCGCGGGGCAGAGAACCGTATCGAGCGCTTGACCGGAGCGGAGCGTTTTCCCAATCTGTTCCGGCAGATCTACCGACCGGAAGATCCCGCCGCACTTGCGCAAACTCTCGGACTCATCAACGGACTTCTCAAAGTCTGTCCGATTTATAACCTTCGCTGTAATATGGACCCTGAAGCCGCCGACGTCGCGTATAGCGGAATGACGGCAAACGAAACACCCGAAAAGGAATCATAATATGAAACTCAAAGCAGGTTTTGTTACCCAGGATATGGGAAATGAGCAAATCATGGTCGCTACAGGAAAAGCGAAATTCTCCGGCTTCGTACGTTCGAACCGCACTGCCGCGGAGATCATCGAAGCACTGAAAACCGAAACGACCGAAGAAGCCATCGTTGAAATGCTCTTCGCAAAATACGATGCTACCCGTGAAGTGATCGCAGAGAGCGTTTCAAAAGTTCTCGATCAGCTTCGTTCCATCGGTGCGCTGGATGAGTGAACATAAGTTTGAGGATGAACTGAACAGTCACGGTGTTCTGGTCTATACCAACGTCGGGACGAGTATGATGCCCTTGATCGGAAATCATCGGGACATTCTCACAATTTCAAAACGACCGGAAGGCAGACTGAAGAAATATGACGTTGCCTTTTTTCGCCGCGGAGAAAAATACATCCTTCACCGCGTGATCCGCGTAAAAAAGGATGGCTACAACATTGTCGGCGATCATCAGTACTGCATCGAGCGAAACGTGAAAGAGGAGCAGATTCTCGGCGTTCTGACCAAAGTCGTCCGTGACGGAAAAGAGATCCCGCTTCACGGTTTCCGCTATTGGGTTTACGTCCGGCTTTGGTGTTGGTTTTATCCCGTCCGCGCCCTGATCCTTCGTTTCCTCACGTATTCAGGCATCATCATCCGCCGTATCAAGAGCGGCAAAAAATCCAAATAAGAGAAAATGATTTTCGGTTTTCTCTTATTTTTTAAGAAAAAGTACCGTTATCATCATTGAATTCTACCATTTTTGACAAAGGAGGTCCCATGGTCGAAGTTGACGTATCCGTCCCGTATCTCTACGAAAAAGAAGATTTGATCCGTGCCGTCGTTTCCGTCCTGCCGAAAACCGAGGGACAGATCCTTGATGTCTTTCCGACGAAGCGCACACTTTCCGTCACCGATTCCGCCGTCACGTATAAAATGACGGTTGCCGTCGCCCTGCCCGAAGAGGTCGAGTCCGGCGTGCTGAAAAAGAAAAAGACCGTCCGTCTTTACGATCCGTGCCTGTTCTCCGTGCCGAAAGCCGCGCCGAAAAAGCGACCTCTCGTTGTCGGACTCGGTCCGGCGGGACTGTTCTGTGCACTCGCTCTTTGCGAAGCAGGGGCTTGTCCTCTTGTCATAGAAAGAGGGCTCGACGTAGAAAAACGGAAAAAGGCGGTCAACGCCTATCT
The DNA here is from genome assembly GCA_024404975.1 of Clostridia bacterium. Lineage (GTDB taxonomy): Bacteria > Bacillota > Clostridia > Oscillospirales > CAG-272 > UBA1740. The sequence continues at coordinate 26,315 of JAKSPH010000007.1, forward strand.
CCTCGGCGGGAAACTTGATCCGAATTCCAACGTTCAGTTCGGTGAGGGCGGCGCAGGCGCGTTTTCCGACGGAAAACTCAAAGCCGGAAAAAACGATAAATACAAAATGAAAGTTCTGAGGGAGTTCGTTTCGGCGGGGGCCCCCGAAGAGATCCTCTATGAAACCGCAGCACATCTCGGAACGGATAAACTTCCCGACATTGTCCGCACACTTCGTGAAAAAATCATATCCCTTGGCGGAACCGTCCGTTTTTCCACAAAACTCAAAGACCTTTGCGTCCGCGATGGTCGATTGACCGCAGCAGTGCTTGAAACGCCGCAAGGCGAAGAGATTTTCGAAACCGATACCGTGTTCCTCTGCACCGGACATAGCGCCCATGACATTTTCACGTTCCTTCAAAAAGACGGCATCGCCATGACGGCTAAACCGGTTGGTAGAGGACTTCGCATTGAGCATCCCCGTGAAACCGTCAACCGTTGGGTATACGGAGATCGGGATACGTCCGGACTTCCGACCGCGTCTTACCACCTCGTTTCCCATCTTCCGAACGGCAGAAGCGCGTACAGTTTTTGTATGTGTCCGGGCGGGGAAGTGATGGCGGCGACCACAGAACCGGACGGTGTTGTTACCAACGGAATGAGCAATTTTGCCCGTGACGGCAGGAATTCCAACGCCGCGTTGCTTGTCAGTGTTTTTCCCGAAGATTTCCAAAAATACGCGGAAAATAAAGAAAATATCTTTGAATCGTACCCAAATTCAGACAAAATTTCACCCCTCGGCGGCTTTGCAATGCAACGCGAGATCGAGAAAGCCGCTTTCATTGCCGGAGGCGGCACGGGAGCCGCTCCCGCTTGCCGCTTGGAAGATTTTATGAAGAACCGATCGACCGATTCTTTCGGTGAAGTCCTTCCTTCCTTCCCCAAAGGCACTGCCTTCGCTGCCCCCGATGAGTATCTCCCGCCCTTCATCACCGATACGCTGCGCCTCGCCATCCCCGAATTTGACGCGTGGATACCGGGATTTTACGCGCCGGATGCCGTCTTGACCGGTGCCGAAACCCGCTCGACTTCCCCCGTCCGCGTGGAGCGCAACGCCGATACCCTCGTTTCCGTTTCCTGTAGCGGTCTGTATCCCGTCGGCGAGGGCGCAGGTTATTCCGGCGGTATCGTTACCTCCGCCATGGACGGTCTGAAATGCGCCGAATCCTACCTTCTTAAATTCTTGTCTGAAAACAACTCATTCTGACGCAAAAATGCCGTGCTTACCCAGCACGGCATTTATTTTTTATCAGTAGTGTTTCCTCTCGCGCTCACTGCTTACGCGCAGGTGGGAACGTTGTAGTAGTTGTAGATCGACATTTCTTCTCCGCAGGGTTTGCCTTGCATGAAGTTGGAAGCGAAGCAATACTGCAATCCTTCGCTGTGAGCAACAGGGTGTCTCATTCCGAACGCGTCTGCCTCTGCTTTGGTGTCAAACAGTCCCATAATGATTTCTTCGTCGCCTTTCAATACAGCAACAGCAAATTTGAATTCCGTCATTTTATTGTACCTCAGGAGCGAATCTTGCGCCCCGTCCTTTCTTTTGATGGCACTATTATAACGCACGTTCGGTACAATAAAACGGACAAATAAAACCATTTTATCTTTTTTTTCAATTTTTCGACACGGCTTCACACTTGCCGTTCCTCGAAGATTTACAATAAAAAAGAAATAGGCTATGGGCAGTTACTCCCGGTGTTTGTTTTTCACAATCTAGCCTATTTCCATACATAGTATATCCGATTTTTTCGGATTTGTCAAGAGTGATCAAAAAACAAAAGAAAAAGGGAAAACCGAAGTTTTCCCTTGTTGGTGCTCCTGCGGGAATTCGAATCCCGGACACCCTGATTAAAAGTCAGGTGCTCTACCAGCTGAGCTACAGGGGCATCTCATCAACGCGTTATATAATACCATAAAAACGCTGATTTGTCAAGTGCTTTTCCAAAAAAATTCAGACTTTTTTTATCTATTCCAAAACCCTCTGGATAATCCCAATCGGAAGGGATAATCTCCGCTGAAAATAACGGAATCGGCAGACTTCGGAAACGTGCCGGAAGCCTGCCGACCGTATGAATCAGAAGATTATTTTACTTGGAACTTCGCAAAACTCTTCTTACCGCGCTTGATGAGAACACCGGCAGCGAGTGCTTCCTTGGTGACGACCGCTTTCACGTCGGTAACCTTCTCGCCTTCGAGCGTTACGCCGCCCTGTTCGATGGCGCGGCGGCCTTCGGATTTGGAAGGAACCATCTTGCCGAGAACGAGCAGGGAATTGACGTCGATACAGCCGTCGGTCAGCATATCAGCGGGAACTTCGATCACGGGCGTGAGTTCGGAAGAACCTGCGCCGAAGAGCGCGCGGGAGGCCTCTCTTGCCTTGTTCGCTTCCTCTTCGCCGTGAACGAGTTTGGTGAGTTCGTAAGCGAGGATCTCTTTTGCTTCGTTGAGCTTGGAACCTTCCCAGGTGTCCATCTTGTCGATCTCTTCGAGGGGAAGGAAGGTCAGCATACGGATGCACTTGAGTACGTCCTTGTCGCCGACGTTTCTCCAGTACTGGAAGAAGTCGTAGGGCGAGGTCTTTGCGGGATCGAGCCAAACGGCACCGCTCTGCGTTTTACCCATCTTCTTGCCCTCGGAGTCGAGGAGGAGGTTGATGGTCATCGCGTAAGCGTCTTTGCCGAGTTTACGGCGGATCAGTTCGGTACCGCCGAGCATGTTCGACCACTGATCGTCGCCGCCGAATTGCATATTGCATCCGATGGTCTGATACAGGTGATAGAAGTCGTAAGACTGCATGATCATATAGTTGAATTCGAGGAAGGAAAGACCTTTTTCCATTCTCTGCTTGTAGCATTCCGCGGTCAGCATACGGTTGACGGAGAAGCAAGCACCGACCTCACGCAGAAGGTCAATGTAGTTCAGACCGAGCAGCCAGTCTGCGTTGTTAACCATAATGGCTTTGCCTTCGCCGAATTCGATGAATCTCTCCATCTGCTTCTTGAAGCAGTCGCAGTTGTGCTGGATGGTTTCGGGCGTCATCATAGTACGCATGTCGGAACGACCGGAAGGGTCGCCGATGTAGCCGGTGCCGCCGCCGATCAGAACGACGGGACGGTTGCCTGCCATCTGCAGACGTTTCATAAGGCAGAGAGCCATGAAGTGACCGACGTGAAGGGAATCCGCCGTGGGGTCAAAGCCGATGTAGAAAACGGCTTTTCCGCTGTTGATAAGTTCGCGGATCTCGGCTTCGTCGGTAACCTGCGCAACAAGGCCTCTCGCCTTCAGTTCTTCGTAAATTTCCATAGTATAAAAATCCTTTCGAGTATTTGTAAAAAAAAGTCCTCGGGCAAAAACCCAAGGACGAAAAAACGTGATACCACCTTGATTCACGCGTTTTTCACAAAACGCGCCTCATCTTCCGTAAAAGCGGAATATTGCTGTAACGGGCAAGCCCCGGCACCGCCTACTTTGTTCGGAGTGCGCTCCGAGGGGTATTCATCCGATGCGTCGTGCGCCTTTCATCAACCGGCTGCTTTCTGTACCGACGGTGAGGGGATTACTTTTCCTCATCAACGATTTCAATTAATTATACTAAATATGAAAGTAAAAGTCAAGAGGGAAAACTAAATTGCGGCAAAATAGCCGTCATAAGCCACGGTCAAACCGAGTTTTCCTGCCTTTTCGGAGAATACTTCGTGGAGAAATTCTTTCTTTTTCATCGGAAGATGCGTGAGGATAAAGCGGGATTTTTCGCCGAGGATACCTTCGGAAAGGAGCATTCGCCGTTGCATATCCGCGCTTTGCAGAGAATTGTGGTACATATACGCCCCTGTGGGTTCGGCATCACCGAGCGCCGCGTCCGCGACGAAAGCATCAAATTTCAAGTGCTTCAGAAGGTCGAAAACGTCCGTGCGCAAAAGCCCTCCGTCCACGCCGTAAAATACGGTCTTGTCACGGCTGACGGCATAGTGCAAGCACATTTCCCCCGCAAGGTCGGTTTTGTGACTTGCGGGCATGGGAATGATGCGGTAGCCGGACGGGAGTTCCGAAACGGAAAACGGCTCCACAGGGCAGAGCGCGAGATTCAGAGAATCGGGGATCTTTGACAGGACGGCGGCGTTTCCCCAAACCCGCACGGTCCGGCGCTCGGAGAGTTTCAAAAGCGCTTCGGGCGAAAAATGCGAGGGATGCGAGTGGGTGATCAGTACGTCGGTCACGGAGGACAACTCGTCCGTCAGATTGAAATCGGAATAGAAATCAAACGTAGGTTCGGTAGGGTCGATCAGGATTTTGTCGTCTATTTGAAGGCAGGCGGGACGGCGGAATTCATGCCCTGACGATTTTTTGAGAGGGCAGAGCCCGTATCCCGTGCCGGGAAAACGAAGCCTCATCCGATCTTTTCCACTTCGTAAACGGTCGTGTGACGGTAGGTCTGCCCCTTGTCGTAGAAGCCGATACCGTGGTTCACGCAGTCGGGTTCCGTCTGAGTTTCAAGACAGAACGCACCGTGCTTTACACGGGAGATACCGCCTTTGAAATCGGGCTTCCCGCCGAGGAAGTTTGCGGTGTAGAACTGTACGCCGGGTTGATCCGTGTAAACATTCATTTGCAATTTGCCGTTGTTTACGGCAGCACAGAGAGTCAGAACCTTCCCGAACTTGTCGGAATTGACCGCACGGTTCAACACGTAATTGTGGTCGTAACCGGTGAAGGCACCGCCGATTCTTTCGCCGATCGTGTGAGGCGCGTTGAAGTCGAAAGGCGTGCCTTTGACGTCGGGGTGATTGCCGTTCGGGATCAGGGCATCGTCCACCTCGGTGATCTTGTCCGCGTGGATGACGGCGACGTGATTCAATACGTCTTTGCCGAAGCCGTCAAGGTTGAAGTAAGCGTGGTTGGTAAGTGCAATGGGCGTTTTCCCGTCCGGTGTTGCTTCATAGTCGATTTTCAAAGCCGCACCGATGAGCGTGTAGGTGACTTTGACTGCAAGAGCGTTCGGGAATCCTTCCTCACCGTCCGCACTGACGTAGGAGAGGACGATACTGTCTTCGCCGACGGATTCCACGTTCCAGATCCTGTGGTCGAAACCGTCACCGCCGTGCAGGCAGTTCACGCCGTTGTTCGCGGGAAGGTGATACACCTTGCCGTCCATTTCGAACTGCGCCTTTGCCACTCTGTTGGCGACGCGTCCGATGATCGCGCCCTGGTGCGAATCATCTTGCAGATACTCGTCGAACGTATCGAATCCGCCAACGATCGACGTGCCGGACACGGTAAAATCGACGACCGTCGCACCGCGTGTCATTATGCTGACGGACGCTTTTTCATTTTCAAGGGTGTAGAGTTCCACGGCGTTGCCGTTTTGGAAACCGAATATTTCTTTTTTCATAGGGGCATCCTCCGGTTTGTTATGCAAGTTTTCGATCTTTGATGTTGAGCAGGTAGACGGAAACGCCGATATAGCATGCCGTTGTGAAGAGATAGAGAATGTGCATGAGTGAAATCTCGTTGCCGAGGAAGGTAGCGGTCCAACCGCCCCAAAGTTTCACGCAGAGCGACACGAGCAGGGTGAGGGGATAACTGATCGCCATGGCGACCACGTTGATGAACGAAACGAACTGATAGTGATATTCCACAGGCGTGCAACGGTAGATGAAGGGCGTTGCGAGTACGCCGGTGCCGGAGCAACCGAAGAGTGCGATGGCGTTTGCGATCACACGGAAGACAACGGCATTACCGGGGTTGGTGAAGAAGTTGACGAGATAGCAGAAAGCCGTGATGAAGACGGCGATGGAGAGCGAACGGCTGATGCCGATCTTTTCCGCGACACGTCCCCAGACGGGAGCGAAGAACGCGCGTCCGATGACGCCGAGCATGAGCATGAGAGAAATAAAGGACACGGAAAGTCCCATTTTATCTACGAAGAAAATGGTGTCGATACCGCTGACGAACGCACCGCCGATCGTAATGAAAACGCCGTAGATAAGGTAAGGGCGGAACTGCTTGCAGGTGAACATATCCCGGATGATGCGGAAGAACGAGCCGGGGTGTTTCACGGGTTCCATCTTCGGAACGGTGACGCCCATCAGGAAGATCAGACGTGCGATACCTGCCGCGACACCGACACAGCCGGCGATGGTGTAAGCGATGTAAGCACGTTCTCCGTCCCACTGCTTGTAAATGATGGTGGTGATCAGGAACGCGATGACGATGCAGATATTGCCGATCGCCTCTTTCAGACCGTAAAATCTTTCGGGGTGTCCGCTATCCTGCGCTACGGCTTCGCGCAGTTCGGAATAGGACGGCGTGATGATATTTCCGACGATACAGCAGATGAGGTAAACACTGCCGATGAGTGCCGCGGAAGATGCCGTCGCACCGAGGATCGGAAGGAAGAACAGAAGCGACCACGGGATCAGCTGGATACCGCACCCGAGGAGAATAAAGAGTTTGACACGCTTGAGTTTCGCAGCGATGTAGGGAGAGAATCCCATGGCGAGTCCGGCAAACGTGCTGAACGAAACGATCACGGAAATGAGCGCGTCGGATACGCCGAGATCGATCATCATGGCGGCGAGATACATACCGCCGATACAGTTTGCGGCGAGGTTGCA
>JAKSPH010000070.1 GCA_024404975.1 Clostridia bacterium
CAAATCAAAGGTAAAATTGTTGATCAAAAAGAAGGGCGGATCGGCGGACGAGACCGTGTTCGCTTTCAAGGGCAAAAGGCAAAGACGCAGTATATACCATTGCGCGACCTGATGATCAAAACAATAAAAAGTTCAAAATATAAATCCGGCGGAAGGACTCCGCCGGATTTTTTGTTGTGTAACGTTTTGTTTACACCGTTTGAAATATGAACCGAAATCGCGGTGTGAGATCAAAGACGATGCCGGATTTGATTTTTACATAACGATCTCATAGAGTTCAAGCAATTCTTCTTCGATCTCGTTCTTTCTTTTGTCGATCTCGGCGGCGCGGACGTAGTCCGAGGCGGCGGGGCCGAACAGTTCTTCATCAAGGTCTTCGAGTTCCTTTTCCAGGGCGGCGATCTTCTCTGTCGCCTTCTGCTTTTTGCGCTCTTCCCCGCGTTTCTGCGCCGCTTCTTTTTTCTGCCGGTCATAGTCAAGTTTTCCGGCGGCGGGGGCGGCTTCCGTTTTCACTGCCGAAAGGTCGGCGCGGCGAAGTTCGCGAAGGCGCATATATTCTTCAAATGCCGCCTCGGTTTCTTCCAGCGGATAGTCGATCGCGCCCCGCTCGCGGGCGGAGTCGAGTTCGATGATCCTTGTGGCAAGACGGTTGATGAAATAACGGTCGTGGGACACGGCAATGACCGTTCCGTCAAAGGCGAGCAATGCATTTTCGAGTGCCTCGCACGAACCGATGTCCAAATGGTTCGTCGGCTCGTCCATAATGAGAAGATTGACTTTTTTCAGAATCAGTTTCGCGAGGGTGAGCCGTGCGCGCTCACCGCCGGAAAGTGCCGAAACCGGTTTATCCATATCTTCCGCGCCGAAGAGGAAGAGGGCGAGCGTGGAACGCAAATCCCCGTCTTTCATCAGCGGGTACTCGTCGTGCATTTCCGAGAATACGGTCTTGTTCTCCGACAGACCGCGGTTCTCCTGATCGTAATACCCTATCTTGATATTGTAGCCGAGGGAGAGTTTTCCCGCCGTGGGTGTGAGCATACCGTTGATGAGTTTCATCAGGGTGGATTTTCCCGAACCGTTCGGTCCGAGGAACAGCACGCGCTCATATCTCTTAATAAGGAAGGAAAGATGCTCGATCAAGGGGCGCTCGCCGAAGGAGAAATAGAGATCTTTTGCTTCGCAGACGTCGTTCGCGCTCTCCTCCTCGACCGAGAAGGTCATACGGACGTTCTTTTGTGCCTTGGGGGCGCGCTCAACAAGATCCATTCTCGCGAGTTGCTTTTCCTTTGCACGGATGGTGACGTAGTTATGTTCCTGATTGCATCGGCGTTGGAATTCGATGTTGGCTTTGATCCGCGCGATCTCCTGTTGCTGCGCTTTGTACCGTTTTTCAAGGGATGCCGTTTCCGCTTCCTGCTGTGCCTTGGAGGTGGAATAGTTGCCCGGATACAGACGCGCTTTCGCGTACTGGATCATCAACGTCTTATTTGTGGTTTTATCGAGGAAGTAACGGTCGTGGGAAATGACGAGAACCGTCTTTTTATAGGAGGCGATATACCCTTCCAGCCATGCGAGGGCATCAATGTCAAGATGGTTGGTCGGCTCGTCGAGCATCAGCACGTCGGGTTCCGTCGCGAGGAGCCGCGCCAAGGCGATGCGGGTGTACTGACCGCCGGACAACGTGGAGATCTTCTGCGATAGGATGCACTCCTCAAATCCAAGGCGAAGGAGCATACTCCGGCAACGTCCGCGGAATTCAAGACCGCCGTTTTCGGCATAATTCTGATGAGCGGCGTTCAGCGAAACGGTCAGAGAGTCGATGGTGTCACGGTCGGCGGGATCAGCCGAACCGAGCCGCTCTTCCAAAAGAGCTATCTGCATTTCAAGGTCGAGAAGTTTCGGGAACGCGGTGTACATATAGTCGATGACGGTGACGTCACCCGGAAGCAAAGAGAGATCGGGATTCTGCTCGAGAATACCGACGGTGTGACCTTTTTGGATAAAGACCGCACCGGAATCCGGGGTGTATTTTCCCGTAATCAGACGGAAAAGAGAAGTTTTTCCGGCACCGTTGACGCCGATGATACCGACTTTATCTCCGTCGTTTACGGAGAAAGAAACGTCTTTCAGAATAACGTCCGTCCCGAAAGACAGTGAAAGATCGGAACAGGATAACGCGATCATAAAACTCTCCTTTCTGTATTTGGTCGGGCAAACGTACCTATTGTACCATAAAGGAAGAAAAAAATCAAGACCTACGCACAAATCACAGGGGTCTTCCCGCGATCCTTTTCAGCCGACGGCAAAAAATGCCGTCGGTTTTCGTTTTCTCCTTTATACCGAAGCAGGGTTTTCGGTGGCAAAACAGGGTGCGTTTTTTCGCAAACTGCACAAATTTGCAGTAACGCAATGCGTTACTTTTTGGAACTGCGGTGTACTTACTTGTAAACAAAAGTGTGCTATACTGAATATGTCGATCGGAAAGGCGAGATCCGGATCTTTCCCTTCCGAGAGGTCGGCAGTTGCAAATGCCGACAGACAGACCGGGGGATATCCCGTGAAAGGAGAGCCGAAAGGTGAGCAAAACCGTCCGTTATCAAAAAGATCTGCCGAAAAAGATGTATTCTTTCTTCGTCACATATCAAGCGACAGATTCCATTCCTTCGTTCGTGAAATTCGCCGAGAAAGCGGGATTGACCGTATCGGATCTTGAAGGGTTCCGCAGTCATAGATCGTTCGACAAAGCATACGTTGCCTGTTGCCAAATCCAAAGAGATATTCTGACAGACCGCGCCCTGACCCGCAAATTCGATCCCTCATTCGTCAAGTTTCTTCTCTCGGAAGATTTGGAAAATGCCGGGAAATCGGACGGCGACAATGCCCTCTCCGTTACGGTCGAGGTGCTGCCGTGAAGCACTTTCACCTGACTTTGACCGCGAAGCAAAAACTCTTTCTTGACGCCAAGGAGAGCGAAGTTCTCTTCGGCGGTGCGGCGGGAGGCGGAAAGTCTTACGGGCAGTTGTGCGACACGCTGCTTTTCGCTCTCCGCTATCCCGGCTCCCGGCAACTTATTTTAAGACGGACTTTCGCCGAACTCGACAAGAGCCTGATCCGTCAAAGTCTGTCTTTGTTTCCGAGGGAATTCTATTCTTTCAATTCCGCGAACCACACAGGGCGGTTCAAGAACGGCTCGGTCGTGGATTTCGGCTACTGCGCGACAGAGAACGACGTGTATCAGTATCAGTCCGCGGAATACGACTGTATCCGATTTGACGAACTGACACATTTCACCGAAACGCAGTACGTTTATCTGATCTCGCGAGTGAGGGGAACCAACGGGTATCCGAAGCAGATCAAGTCCTCGACCAACCCCGGCGGAATCGGACACACCTGGGTAAAGCACCGATTCGTCGATCCCGCGACCGCCGGTACGCCTTTCGTAGGCGAGGACGGCATGTCCCGCATTTTTCTCCCCTCGAAAATTGATGACAACCGCTTTCTGATGCAGGCGGATCCTGCCTACAAAGACAGGTTGCTTGCCCTTCCGAAAAGGGAGAGGCAAGCGCTTCTGCTCGGCGATTGGAACATTTTTGAGGGCCAGTATTTCGACGAATTCGACGTAAGAGTGCATGCCGTCGCGCCCTTTGAGATCCCCGCGTCGTGGCGGAAATACCGTACGATCGACTACGGACTCGACCGACTCGCGTGTCTGTGGGTCGCGGTCAGTCCCGACCGCACTTGCTACGTTTACCGCGAGTACTGCGAATCGGGACTTCCGATCAGCCGTGCGGCTTCCGCGATTCTCGAACGGACACCGAAGAACGAGGATATTTACGCCACTCTCGCCCCGCCCGATCTCTTTTCGAGAACGCAGGAGAGCGGGAGAAGCAAAGCCCTGCTCTTCGGCGAATGGGGCGTACCGTTTACCAAAACTTCCAACGACCGCGAGACCGGCTGGCTCTGCATCAAGGAACTTTTGCGCGGGGAGGAAGGGGAGCAACGGCTCCGGATCTTCACCTCCTGCCTGGAACTTCTGCGGTGCCTGCCCGCGTTGCAGATCGACAAGGTCCGCCCGACGGACTGTCAAAACGAACCGCATGAAATCACACACGCCCCCGACGCTCTTCGCGGATTTGCGATTTATTATGCACGTCCCGCGCCCCAAACGCCGAAAGTGTCGTCCCGTCCGTGGCACAGCGATATGTGGGAGGACTACCTCCGCGCGGACGAAGAAGAAAAGAATTATCTCAAAAGAAAATACGGAGAACCCGAATGAAAATCAAACATCTGAATCCCTCGGAGCGACTTTCCCTGTTCAAGTCCCTCTATGAGAAAGCCAAGAACAGGTACCGTGAGGAACTTATCAAGTTCGACCGCCACCTCGCGCAATATCGGGGTTCGTCGGAGATCGACGGCTCGACCGAAAGGGCCTCCGCGGTGAGAAACATTACCTATGAGATCATCGAAAGCCAAGTTTCTTCGGACATTCCGACGCCGAAAGTCGACGCCGCGTGTTACAGTGAGGAACGCGACCGCTGTGCCAAGAGCGTGGAACGCTTGCTCTCCGCCGTGCGCGACCGACTTTCATTTGAAGAAATGAACGACCTCGATGAGCGTTTTACCTACATTTACGGCGGCTCGGTGTGGCTCGTCGAGTGGGAGAACGAAACCCGTCTTGCCGACGAGATCGGCTCGGTGAAGATCACCTGTCTTCCGCCGAAATCCCTCATTCCCGAACCCGGGATGACCGAGATCGACGGCATGGATTACTGCTTCCTTCGCTTCCCCGCTTCGCGTTCCGAACTCGGCCGCAGATACGGAATTTCGGACGAGGAACTCGCCAAATGCGCCGCTGACACCGACATGGAAGCGGACACGGACGACGGGGATATCGCGACCGAGATCCTCTGTTTCTATCGCGATGAAGAAGGGGAAGTCGGACGGTTCGCCTTTTCGGGCGATCTTACCCTCTCCGACCTGCCCAATTATTACATGAGAAAAAGGAAGGTTTGCAAAAAGTGCGGAAAACCCGAAGGGGAATGCCTTTGCGAATCCCCGATCTATGAACTCGTCAATCAGAGAAACGAGCGGATCGGCGCGTCGGAAGCAGACCTCCCCTCCCTCACGATCCCCTATTACGTTCCCCGCTCTTTCCCCCTTGTAATCCGAAAGAACACCTCGCTCGAACGTTCACTGTTCGGTCAGTCGGACTGTGAATACCTGCGTCCCGAACAGCAGGCGATCAACAAGATCGAGTCGAGAATTCTGCAAAAACTCCTTCGCGCGGGGATCACACCGATCGTGCCGGAGGACGCGACCATCGTTCTGAACAACAGCGTATTCGGTCAGGTCATCAAGATGAAGCCGAGCGAGAATCCCGCACAGTACGGCAAGGTGGACACAACGCCCGACATTTCTCAGGACATCGCGGAGGCGGAGCGCTTGTACGTTCACGCAAAGCGAATCATGGGCATCTCGGACGCGTACGTCGGAATTTCCGAATCCAAGAGCGAGTCCGGCTATGCAAGACAGTTGCAGATCTCTCAGGCTTCCGGACGTCTGGAATCCAAGCGCAAGATGAAATTCACCGCTTACGCCGATCTCGACCGACTGATCTTCGAGCATTATCTTGCCTTTGCGGACGAACCGCGCCGGCTCTCCTTCCGCGACGCTTACGGCAGGATCCACAACGCGGATTTCAACCGTGTGGATTTCCTGTTCTACGACAGGCGTGCGGGTGAGTACCGCTATGACGACGGGTATCTGTTCTCGGTCGATCTCAACGGCGGTATCGAAGGACAACGCAACGTGCTTTGGGAAAAGAATCTCGAAAACCTCAAGTGCGGTGCGCTCGGCGATCCCTCATCCGACGAAACCCTGCTCCGCTACTGGCAGGCGCAGGAACGCGCCCACTATCCGTTTGCGAGAGAGAACGTGGAGTACTTTCTCAGCCGACAACGTGGGGAGGTGACACCGTTTGAGCAAGACGCTTTCTCTGGAATCCTACCTTCGTGAGGTGGAAAAGAAGAAAAAAGAGGGTTCCGTTCTCTCTGACGAAAAAGCGGGGAGCGTGTATCAAAGTGCGCTGACCGCGGGGCTTGACAAAGCACAAAAACTCGTGCCGACTTACGGAAAAAACGCGAAAAAACTCGGAAAAAGCGGACTCGTTTCGTCCGGTTACCGCGATTATCTGCAAAGTAAGAGCGACGGTGCGGCGACGATCGCCGAATCAAGCGCGTTCGGAAAGTACCTTGCGAATCTCTCAATGAAAGAGGAAGGAACTTCCCCCGCCGAAACTGCGGGGCAGAGTGCGAAGACATCCGCTGCCGTGTTCTCGGTTATACGCGCCACGCAGTCGGTGAATTACAATTTCGCCTACCGCTACGCGAAAATGCAGGGGCTTGACGACGAACTCGCCAAGGAGACCGCGCAGGTCGCCATCGCGCAGAACGAGAGCGATTACATCACGAAAACTCTCGTTGCCGCCGTGAAAAATCACAGTGCCCGTGCGAACACCCTTGCCGTCGCCTACGCGAAAGGCGTATCGGACGAAGGATTGAACACCATCAACGATTTCTACAACAAATACACGGGAGATACGAAAACTCTCTCGGAAATGAAGGATCTTTATGAACGACTGTCAAAGAAAAAATAACCGCAAACCGGCGGATTCCGCGTCAAAGAATCCTGCCGTAACTCTGCGCGGCGGATTCGTCCCCGCGAAGAACGAACCGAAAGAAAACCCCGCCGTCACCCGCATCGACGGCGGTGACTTAAGAACGAAAGGAAGATGACCGAATTGGATATGACCGAAAACCGGGACGAGCAGAACACGCTCCCCGAAGCAAACGAAAACGAGAACCCAAAGACGGAGGAAATGGCGGAAAACGGCGAAACC
>JAKSPH010000071.1 GCA_024404975.1 Clostridia bacterium
TGGGGATGACGAGCAACGGCGTCTGGATGTGGAGCAGGCGTGGGGGAGGTCGGAAAGCGGCGTTCCAAAGTGATCAGGCCGCTCCGCAACCGTATGGCAGACATATATCAGTGGTGCATTGCGGGCGTTCCCGGTGTCAGATGGGCAAAAAAACTCTTCCCCGACGACACGGAGAAAATCGCCGTACGCAAGCTTTGGGAAGCCATCCTCGATACTTCCCGCGTAACCGGAACGCCGACCGCGGCTTGGCGCGAACACAACAAAGAACTTGCTCTCCGCAGTGAGCATCTCAACGATCTGCATCTCGTGAAACTTCACTACAAATCGAAAAACGGCACGGATCTTACCGTCGGTCTGAATCCGGACGTTCTCTTCGCCGCAGGCGGAGAGAAAACGACGGCGGGACGGTATTTCAACCCCAATATCCCGACGGAAGAAGTCTTTACTTCCCCGAAACGCGGTGAGGCGGACGGCGTAGTGTATTCCACTAAACCGCTGTGCTACAACGGATCGCTGATCGAGAATTTCCGCATCACGTTCAAGGACGGACACGCCGTGGACTGCCATGCGGAAAAGAACGAAGAACTTCTGAAAGAACTGATCGGCATGGACGAAGGCGCATCCTATCTCGGTGAAGTCGCGCTCGTCCCCTACTCCTCTCCTATTCAGAAAACGGGACTTCTGTTCTACAACTCGCTGTACGACGAAAATGCCGTATGCCATCTGGCTCTCGGACTCGGTTTTACCAATCTTCACAAGGATTACGCGAAGATCGGCGAGGACGGCGCACACAAAGCGGGAATCAACGACTCCATCATTCACGAGGACTTCATGATCGGCTCTCCCGATCTCTCCATCGTTGGAACGACGGCAGACGGCAAGGAAGTTACGATCTTCAAAGACGGCGAATTCGCCTTTTGAATACAAAAATCGGTTGGACAAGTCCAACCGATTTTATGCTTACGGATGTTTTTCTACAAGGAAGAAATAAGGCGAGGTCGGAGAGTTCAGAATATGGAACTCCGAAGCGCAGATCTTAAATCGGGAGAGCGTCTTGAAATACTCGCGGAGCATATCGCCCTCAGCAGCACCTTCCGCGTGTCCCGGATAAATCGCGATTAAAAGAACGCCGTCCGGCAAAAGAAGGTCGATCGCCGCTTCCACGGCAGGCATCGTGGTTTCACGCATGGTAGTAACGGCTTTTCTGCCGCTCCCGGGAAGGTAGCCGAGGTTGAACATTCCCGCTTTGATCGGCTCTTTCACATAGTCTTTGACACGGTGATGAGAGTCGCAGATGAGCGTATAGTTTTGTGGCGCGTTCTCGGCTTCCAGATGCGCTCTTGTCGAAGTCAAAGCATCTTCCTGAATGTCGAAAGCATATACTTTCCCGTTTTCTCCGACAGTCTTGGAAAGGAACAAGGTATCGTTGCCGTTTCCCATCGTGAAATCGACGGCGACCTCGCCCGCTCCGAGATGCTGCAGGATAAAGTGTTTATGAAGTCCGATCAAATCGACCATTTTTGTTCTCCGTTCCGGCTCAACCAAGTGTCTTTCTCGGTTTGACGAAAGCCGTGTAATTGGTGTGATAGATCACGTAACCCGGTTTTGCGCCGGCAGGTTTCTTAACGTTTTTTACTCGGGTGTAGTCCACCGCCACGAGATCGCCCGTGGCTTGGGAATGTCCGGCGGCGAGCGATGCCGCTTCGGTGTAATCGTTCTCCGACGGCTCTTCTCCGTTGCAAAACAGAATCACGTGGGAACCCGGCATATCCTTGACGTGGAACCAGAGGTCAAGTTTCCCTGCTTCCTTGAAGGTCAAAGAATCGTTCTGCGTGTTGTTCTTTCCGACAAGAACGCGATATCCGCCCGACGTGACGAACTCGTAGGGTTTCGAGGGCTTGAACTTCGCGGGGCGGTAATCCTTCATACGCGAAGCATAACCGCTGCGGTACAGTTCCTCACGGATCTGCACCAAGTCGATCTCACTGACCGCGCGGGACAAACAGTCATAAACCGAGTCGAGATAGATGAGTTCCGCTTCCCACTCGGCAATGCACTTGGTGAGGATCTCTTTCGCGTTCTTGCACTTGTTGTACTTCTTATACATTCTCTGCGCGTTCTGCGCGGGGGTGAGGCGTTTGTCAAGATTTACGGTCACGGTCGGACAGTTTTCGTCGGCGTAATCAACACAGTCGAACCGCTCCATACCGCGCTTCAGTAAATAAATGTTTGCAATTATGAGGTCGCCTTGCTTTTTATAGTCCTCTGCGGCTTCGCTATCCAGGAGCGCCTGTTTCTGAAGATCGAGTTTCTTTTGCGTTCTCGTCTTGGCGTTCGAGATCAGTTGGATCAAATCGTGGGCGCGTTGGTGGATGCGCTCCAAACGGTCTTTTTCCTCAAAGTACGCGTCAAAAAGTGATGCCGTATCGGGATACCTTTTCACTTCACCGACGGCGGCGCTGTACGTGATCTCCATATAAGAATAGTCCGTCGGTTTGCCGTTTTTGTCAATCAGCGCGGACGGCGCGTAACGGTTTTCATTCAAGACTTCCTGCCATGGAAGGAACACGGAATAGAGAGATTCCGAGGAACATTCTCCGAGCAAAACGTCTATCTTTCCCGTTGCACGGAAACAGAGTTCGTGGGCGATCTGCGTTGCGATGCCGCCCCATACGGTCGTGATAAACTTTTCGACCGTTTTCTCTTTCGGGAACTCGGCATATTTCTGTTCAAAGACGGATTTGTCGACGTCGAGCGGACAGAGTTTTCCCTGCGAAGCGGGGGTAACGTAACGAAGTCCCGGCAAGACCTGTCTTACCGTCGAAGCGGCAAAGTCGATGATCTTGAGCGCGGAAACGATCTTTTCGTCGGCATCCGTAAGGATGAGATTGGCGTATTTACCCATGATCTCGCAAATGAGTTTCTGCTCCATGCGATAACCCATATCGTCAAATCCCGTGAGCGTGAACACGGCAATACGGTCGAAATCGCGTTGCTCGATGTCAACGATGCGGCATCCGATGAGTTTTTTCCGCAAGAGCATGCAGAACATCGGCGGTGTCTGCGGGTTCTCTTTTACTGTATCGGAGAGTTGCAGGCGGGGCGCATTCGGTCCGACGTTGAAGATCAGACGGCGGGAGAGTTTCCCTTGATGGATCACAAGATCCACTTCGTCATTCTGCGGCTGCAATACCTTTTCGATCTTTGCTTCGCCGAAATCCTTTCGTATCTCCGAAAGAACGGCGCGCATCATACAAGCGTCAAATGCCATATTCTCTCCTTTCTGAAAAATACCGGGGCTTGCCGTACGGAAAGTCCCGGTTTCGTTTTATTTTTTCGTTTTACCGAGGTATGCTTCTCTGATCGTGTCGTTTTCAAGCAGTTCTTTTCCGGCACCGGTCATAGTAACCGAACCGGTTTCAAGAACGAAAGCACGGTCTGCCACTTTGAGTGCCATATTGGCGTTCTGCTCGATCAGAAGAACGGTTACGCCGTTTTTATGAATCTCCCGAATGATGTCAAAGATGCCTTTGACGACAAGGGGCGCAAGTCCCAAGGACGGCTCGTCCATCATAATCAGACGGGGTTTGCTCATCAAAGCACGTCCAACGGCAAGCATCTGCTGTTCACCGCCGGAAAGCGTTCCGGCAAGCTGCCATTCTCTCTCCTTCAAACGGGGGAAAAGCGAATAAACGTATTTGAAATCCTCGTCGAGATCGTCGTGCCGAAGATACGCACCGATCTTGAGGTTCTCTTTTACGGTCAGATTGGGGAATACGCGGCGGCCTTCGGGTACCAGAGAAACGCCGTGCGAAACGATTTTGTCGGGAGAAAGTCCGATGAGTTCAATCTGTTTCTCGCCCTCCGGTGCTTCTTCGTGAAGAAGAATGGATCCGCTTTTCGGACGAACCAAACCGGAAATGGATTTCAGCGTCGTGGATTTACCGGCACCGTTGGAACCGATCAAAGTTACGATCTCGCCTTGATTTACGTCAAAGGAGATACCCTTTACAGCTTCGATACCGCCGTAAGATACGACAAGATCCTGTACTGTTAATATCTTACTCATCGTTGTCGCCTCCGAGATATGCTTCGATAACGGCAGGGTTGCTCTGAATCTCGGCGGGAGTGCCGTTTGCGATCTCACTGCCGAAGTTGATGACATAGATGCGGTCGGAAATGTCCATGACGAGGTTCATGTGATGCTCGATCAGAAGGATGGTCAAGTCGAACTCTTTTCTGATCTTGTGGATGAACGCGGTAAGTTCCGCGGTTTCCTGCGGGTTCATACCTGCGGCGGGTTCATCGAGAAGAAGAAGTTTCGGCTCGGTGGCAAGCGCTCTTGCAATTTCAAGATGGCGCTGTTTACCGTACGGTAAGGAGGTCGCGAGTTCGTCTTTCACGTCATAAAGATCGACGAGTTTGCGGAGTTCCTCGGTCTTGCGTCTTTGCTCTGCTTCTTCCTTGTAATTGATCATGAAAGTAGCCGTAAAGAGGTTGGACTTCTTGCGCATGTGCATAGCGGTCAGAACGTTCTCGAATACTGTCATGGATTTGAAAAGACGGATGTTCTGGAAGGTTCTCGCCATACCGAGTTTGGTGATCTCGTCGGGCGTCTTTGTCATTTTCGGCTGGGAAGCGTAGGTTTCCGCATTTATGCCGGCATAGGTAGATTTCATCTTCCCGTGGGGCGTGTTGCGGACGTAAGGTTCTCCCATAAAGGAGATCACACCGTTGGTGGGTTCGTAAACGCCGGTGATAGCGTTGAAAGCCGTGGTTTTTCCGGCACCGTTGGGGCCGATGAGGGCGACGATCTCGCCTTCGTTCACGTCCATGCAAAGATTGTTGACGGCAACGACACCGCCGAACTGCATGGTGAGGTTTTCTACATGAAGGACATTTTTCATTTATTCAAATCTCCTTCCTTATTTTTCTTTTTGAACATGGAGGGGATCTTCTTAGTGAAGAAGGTGCCGATCCTGTCAACGTCGAGTTCGCGCTCACCCATAATTCCCTTGCGGAAGAACAGCACGATGATCATGATGACGACGGAGAACACGACAAGACGGAAACCGTTTCTGAAAATCGGCAAGGAAATGCCGAGGAAGGTGCCGGAGTCGAGGTTACGGAGCCACCATTCGGAGCAGGCGATGAAGAGGAAGGAAGCGATGACAGAACCGGTAACGGAGCCGATACCGCCGATAACGACCATGAGCAGAATCTCATAAGTCATTGCGCTCGTGAACGCCGTTGCGGAAAGCGAAGTCTGGTACATTGCCAGAAGCGCACCGCCGATGCCGGCGAAGAACGAACTGATGACGAAGGACATCTGCTTGTGTTTTGCGAGGTTGATACCCATGGCTTCTGCGGCGATCTCATCGTCGCGAATGGCTTTGAATGCTCTGCCGTAGGTGGATTTCAGAAGAAGAACGATCAGAAGGATGCAAAGACCCGCGACGAGCGCGTAAGGCATGATCTTCTTGAATCCGGGGTATTTGAGAATGGAGTTTGCACCGTTGGTCACTTTACCGAAGCCCTGCCACTGAATGAGGGCGCGGACGATCTCGGCGAAACCGAGAGTCGCGATCGCAAGGTAGTCACTCTTGAGTTTCAGAACGGGCAGACCGATAAGGAAGGCGAAGAGCGCGGGGATAATACCGGCGCAGATCAAGCCGAGGATCAAGGGCAGACTGAAGTTGACAACGGTTCCGTACATATAATATACGCTCTCTCTGGCAGCCATGGGAAGCGTCAGAATCGCATAAGTATATGCACCGAGAAGCATGAAACCTGCCTGTCCCAAAGAGAAAAGACCCGTGAAACCGTTGAGCAGGTTGAGAGAAACGGCGAGAAGCGCATAGATGCAGCTCTTCTTCAAAACGGATACGACGACACGGGGGATATCGTTTCCGAGCGCGTCGATGACGGCGATGATGACGTACAGAAGGACGACGAACAGGATCGTTTTGATCTGTTTATTATATTTTTTCAAAAAATTCATGTCGCACCTCCTTAAACCTTATCGATCTTCTTCTCACCGAAGATTCCGCTGGGTTTGACACAGAGGATAACGATAAGAAGTGCGAACGTGAACGCATCCGAGAACGGCGTCAAGCCTACGGCTTTTAAGAAGTTCTCGCAAATACCGATGATGAACGCACCGACAACGGCGCCGGGAATGGATCCGATACCGCCGACAACCGCGGAAACGAATGCTTTGAGTCCGGGCATGGAACCGGAAGTCGGGATGACCGAAGGATAGTTATTGAAGTAAAGAAGCGAGCCGACGGCGGCAAGCAGCGCGCCGATGATGAAAGTGAAACTGATAACACTGTTGATCTTGATACCCATAAGACGCGCGGTCTCGAAATCAACGGAAGATGCTCTCATCGCCATACCGACTTTGGATTTGTTGATAAGAAGAACAAGTCCGACGGTAAGAAGTGCTACAAGAACGGGGGTGATGACGGTAACCATTTTCGTCGATGCACCGAAGATTGTGACGGTTTTCGAGAAGAACGCCATCTGAGGATAAACCTGAGGCTGACCGCCCGTGGCATAAAGTGCTACGTTCTGAAGCAAGTAAGATACGCCGATCGCGGAGATCATGACCGACATACGCGGCGCGGAACGAAGCGGTGAGTAGGCACATTTCTCTATTGCGAACGCGAGAAGCACTGTGAGAATGATCACGAGCGGAATCGCGACGTAGTAAGGAACGGCGGTAGTGATGTACACCATCAGAAGTCCGGCAACCATGAATACGTCCGCATGAGCGAAATTGATCAGCCGAAGGATGCCGTAAACCATCGTATATCCGATGGCGATCAACGCGTACTGACCGCCGCAGGCAATACCGGCCAGAAGATAAC
>JAKSPH010000072.1 GCA_024404975.1 Clostridia bacterium
GTCTTGACGCAAAGCAGATCGGTCTTATGAGCCACACCGATCAGATCACCGTTCTCCCCGAAGGATTCGTTTCCGTCGCTCACACGGCGAATTGCGCAAATGCTTCCATCGCAAACGTATCCCGTAAACTTTACGGCGTACAGTTCCATCCCGAAGTGGAAAGCACCGTCAACGGTACCGAGATCATCCGTAACTTCCTCTATGAAGTCTGCGGTGCGGCAGGCGACTACGACCTGCGCAACCTCGAAGAACAACTCATCGCACAGGTCAGAGAAAAGGTCGGCGATAAGCACGTCCTGCTCGCCCTCTCCGGCGGCGTAGACTCCTCCGTCTGCGCGGCTCTGCTCTCCAAGGCGATCCCCGGTCAGCTCCATTGCGTATTCGTCGACCACGGACTGATGCGTAAGAACGAAGGCGACGAGGTCGAGGCGGCATTTGCCAACCGCGATCTCCACTTTATCCGTGTCAATGCCAAAGACCGCTTCCTCAAAGCGCTCGACGGCGTGATTGATCCCGAACAGAAGAGAAAGATCATCGGCGCGGAATTCATCAAAGTATTTGAAGAAGAAACCAACCGCCTGCCCAACGTGAAATTCCTGGCACAGGGTACGATCTACCCCGACGTCATCGAATCCGGCGGAAGCAAAGCGGCTACCATCAAGAGCCATCACAACGTCGGCGGTCTGCCCAAGAACCTCAACTTCGAAGGTCTTGTCGAACCCCTGCGCGGACTGTTCAAGGATGAAGTCCGTGCGCTCGGCCGTCAGCTCGGTCTTGCCAAGAGTTACGTCGACCGTCAGCCCTTCCCCGGTCCCGGTCTCGGTGTCCGTATCATCGGCGAGATCACCGCGGAAAAGATCGAGATCCTGCAAAACGCAGATGCCATCTTCCGCGAAGAAGTCATCCGTCACAGAATCAAAGCCGATCAGTATTTCGCCGTTCTCACGGACACCCGTTCCGTCGGCGTTGTCGGCGATTTCCGTACATACGATTACACCGTCGCGCTCCGTGCCGTCAAGACGTCCGACTTTATGACCTGCGAATATGCGCCCATCTCTCACAAGGTGCTCGGCGTATGCTCCTCCCGTATCGTCAACGAAGTCAAGGGTGTCGGCAGAGTTGTGTACGACATCACAGGCAAGCCCCCGGCAACCATCGAATGGTGCTGATTACCAGTACCCCGAAAAAAAACGGAATACCGACACGGTATTCCGTTTTTTGATTTTAGCGTTTCAGAGGCACTGCAGGGGAGTAATAATATGTCAAGCATATTACGATGAAAAAAAGTTAAAATGATAATATAAAATAAAAACAGAAATCCTCTTGAAAAATCTTTTCGAGAGTGATATAATATAATAGAATATTTGTTTGTCAAGATAATTTCGGTCAATTTGCGAGTTTTTTTCGGCAGGATCACTGTCGGAATTTCGGAAAGGAGGAGATAAAATGACACACGCAGAGATGTTTACTTCCGTATGCGTCAGTAATGGTATCGGTCTGTTCATGCTGATCATGTTGCTTTTCACGAACCGCGAACATTTCAGTGTCCGTAAGCACACAAAGTACTTACTCTATATGGTTTACGTCGCCATGGCCTCCTGCTGCGCGGATATGATCGCTTACGGCATCGACGGAAAACCCGGATGGGTCATTACCGTCCTTATCTATCTCGTGAACTCGTGGTTGTTCTGCGGTGTTATTCTCGTAACCTACTTCTGGCTCCGGCTCGGAAACGACTTTCTCGGTGCCTCAATGTCGAAGATCGGCGATATTGCGATCTTCTCTTTGGATGCCCTCGGTCTCCTCGCCCTCGTCGTTAACCTCTTTGTCCCGCTCGTGTTCTCCGTGGAAAACAACATCTACAAGCGCGAAACGTTTTATTGGATCTTCGTTTTCATCGGCGGTGTCAACCTGCTTTACGGTCTTTTCACCTACTACACCTCGATGAAGAAAGGACAGCTTGCCGTTTCCTTCTCCGTCGCCGTGTTCGCTCTGCCGGCAGCCATCTCCGTTCTCATCCAGTCCATCTTCTACGGAATTTCGGTCGTTTGGGTGGGTATCTCGATCGCCATCATGGGTATCCTCTCCACCTTCAAGAATAAACTGATTTACTACGACTCGCTCACTCACACCTACAACGTGTACTACTTGCAGGAGTTGACAAACGAGTACGAACATAAAGACAACGTTGTCCTGACCGGTATCTCGATCGACATCAACGACTTCAAGAAGATCAACGACGTATACGGTCACGACGCGGGTGATGACGCCCTGATCGGTGCCTCCGAGATGTTTGTCAAAGCCGTCGGAAACCTCGGAAACGTCATCCGTTGCGGCGGCGACGAGTTTCTTCTTCTCATCAACACCACGGACGAGGCGGCAGTGGACGAAATCATCCGCAAGATCGAAGACAGTTGCGAAACCTTCAACGAAGATGCGCGTTTCGAGTTCAATCTTTCGGTTTCCATGGGACGCGGTGTCTTTGACAGCAAGACGCAGAGTTTCGACAATTTCCGCAAAACGCTTGACTTCTATATGTACGAAAACAAGCAACGGTATCACCGTTTGCATGACAAATCGCCAAGCGAACGGTAAAAAAAACAAGGGCAAAGAGCCGATGGCTCTTTGCCCTTTTTGCATGAATTGTGAAATCAACGGAGGGAAGTTTTGCGCGGTCAGCTGTCGGATTCGACGGCGTCGTCAGACTTTACTTCGGCTTTCGCAAGTTTTCCTCCCGCGTAACCCGCAAGGATCGCGGTGAGGTCGATGCCGGTCGATTCCTTCATGCCTTCCATGATCTGATTGGCAGAGGACATAACGTCGCGGACGACTTTGGTGGAATTGCCGTCGCCGTACATGACGATCTTGTCGGTCTTTGCGAGGGGTTCTGCGGCATTCTTTACGACTTCGGGCAATGCCTGAAGGTACATTTCAAGCACGGATGCTTCACCCATCTTCTTCTGCGCTTCGGCTTTCTTTTCGATGGCCTCTGCTTCCGCAAGACCTTTGGCGCGGATACCTTCGGCTTCCTGTTCCATGGCAAAACGGAATGCCTCGGCTTCTGCTTTCTTCGCTTCCGCCTGCTGAAGGGCTTCGTACTTTCTCGCCTCGGCTTCGCGCTGACGGCGGATGAGTTCGGCTTCTGCCTGTTTCTCTGCCTGATACTTCATCGCGTCTGCCTGTTTGCGGACGTTCGCGTCAAGTTCTCTTTCCTTGATGGCGATGTCTTTTTCGGCAAGTTCGGCTTCCTTTTCTCTTCTCGCAATATCCGCCTCGGTCTTGGTGACCTCGATCACCTTTCTCTGGCTTTCCTGCTGAATAGCGTAAGCGGCATCCGCTTCTGCGCGTTTGGTATCGGACTTGACTTTCATGTCCGCCTGCTGAACGGCAAGAGCGGCGTTCTGCTCGGCGATCTTCTTTTCCGCCTCGACCTTGACGGCGTTGGCTTCCTGCTGTGCGTTGGAAGTCGCAATGGCGATATCGCGCTGTGCGTTTGCTTTGGCGATCTGTGCGTTCTTACGGATCTGCTCGACGTTGTCGATACCCATATTCTCAATGGTTCCGGCGGCATCTTTGAAGTTCTGAATGTTGAAGTTTACGACTTCGATACCGAGTTTCTGCATATCGGGAACGACGTTTTCGGTGATCTTCTTGGCAACGCCCTGTCTGTCCTGCACCATTTCTTTCAGACCGACGGAACCGACGATCTCACGCATATTACCTTCCAGCACCTGCGTAACAAGACTGATCAGTTCGTTACGGCTCATACCGAGCAAGGACTCGGCGGCTCTTTTCAGATATTCGGGATCGGAAGAGATCTTGATGTTCGCAACGCCGTCAACGCTGACGTTGATAAACTCGTTCGTAGGAACGGCCTCACTCGTCTTGACGTCGACCTGCATCACGCGGAGGGAAAGACGGTCCACACGTTCAAAGAAGGGGACGCGCCAACCGGCTTTACCGATCAGAATACGTTTTTTTCCGAGACCGGAAATGATGTACGCGGTGTCCGGGGGTGCTTTGAGGTATCCCGTTACGGCGAACAGGATCAGAACGAGAGCGACCGCGGCAAGAATGGGGATAAGAATGGGGGGCATAGTGTTTTCTCCTTTTCATTATATATATATTTGGGGTGTCCCACACGAAACTCACGAACCGGAAACAAAAAAGACTCTGACCGATTCGGTCAAAGTCTTGTAAAGGCCTAAAGTCTTTGCACGTACCGGGCATAAATGCCGTCTTGACGATAACGCACACACGGTGAGATCCGTGTACTACTCCCTTTGGACGGTTTCATTATAGCACCGTTTTGGAGCCTTGTCAAGGAAAATCGGACGGAATCCGCCCGATTCTCCGTTTTGCACAAAAAGACTGTGCGGTTTTGTGCATTTTTTATAAAATGGGATTTCGGCTTGAAAGTCGGAGAAAAATGTGATACAATAATAGAAAACGGAGCAATTCATGAAAAAACGAATTCTTTTCGCCACCGAGCCGTGGTTTTATCTGACGGAAGTTCCGCTCATCTGGCTGATGATCCTGCTGATCCGGCATCACGCCGATGCGGCAGGGGTTCTCAAATATTTTCCGCTTGAAATCGTCACCGTCGCCGGAATCGCGTTCATCGCAGTGTATTTCACAAGATTTCTCACCGTCGGGTACGACGAAGTGAGAATGCACGGGTTGTTCTCTTCCCGTGACCGCGCCGTGCTCGTCAAAGGCAAGACGCTGATCTTTACAAAACTCTCAAGGCGCAGATTCTCCGTGGAAGTTTTCGGAAACGACGGCGAAGTCGCTGCCCTCGAATGGCTCAAAGATGAGGCACCGCGCGATATCACGCAGCTTCGCGAAAAAGTCCTCGGAAACGAGGGGACGGTCGCTTCCCTGCTCGCGTTCTTCTCCGTGCCGAAAGAGGATCTCGATCTCTTCTTCACCGAGGAACCCGCCGCACGGGAATACCCGCTCGTCAGCGTTTCAAGCAGTTTTGAAAACGAAAAACGCGTCGTGAAAGTCTTTCTCAAAGAAACCTTCGATGACTTGGAAACCAACGAATAATGTATAATAGGATGGATTGATCATGGAAAAAGTATTGGAATTTTTGAAACAGGCAGGGGTGTACTATCTCGCTACCGTGGAGGGAGATCAGCCGAGAGTCCGCCCGTTCGGAACGGCGCATGTTTTCGAAGGGAAACTCTACATTCAGACGGGTAAGATCAAGCCGACTTCCAAACAGATCGCGGCAAACCCCAAAGTTGAGATCTGCGCATTCAAAAACGGCGAGTGGCTCCGCGTGAGCGGTGAACTCGCAGAGGATGACCGCGTAGAGGCGAGAAAATCCATGCTGGATGCTTACCCCGAACTGCGCGGCATGTATAACGAGAACGACGGCAACACGCAGGTGTTCTTCTTCAAGAACGCGACGGCGACCTTCTCTTCCTTCGCGAAAGCGCCGGAAACCTTGACTTTCTGACATTTTCAAATATCCGATCCACGGTTTTTGACACGTCGATCCGTGGGTTTTTTTAGAAATTCGGAGAAATATACAATTTTCTATTGACAAAAACCTCGTTTTATGATATATTTATATAGTAATACCTAAAAAGTGATACGAAAGTGAGATAATAGTATGAAGACACTCCGCAAAATCACCTCTTTTCTTCTTGCCGCTATCCTTGCCATGAGCTTGGCTCTTTGCGTGCTCCCGCTTTTTGCGGGAGCGGAGGAGGAAGAACCTTCCGTCATTCAGGAGCTCTCTTACCAAACGCTGTCCGGTGCGAAAATCACGGACGGAAATACGGACTTGCGCTTGATCTTTAAAGTCACCACGAGTGAGGTCGAGAGCCTGGGATTCGTTTTTTCCCTCTCTAACGATGATCCTACCGTCAAGGGAGAGAGCTGCACGGTCAAGACGGTCAGCACACTCTATTCCTCCATTCAAGCGGATGGAGAACCCATTGCCGCCGGCGAAGGAACGTACTTTGCCGCCGTCAAACTTACGAACATTCCGCATGCCGCGTTTGATACGGGAATCTGCATTCGTGCATTCGTTGAAACAGAAGAGGGCGAGTACGTCTATTCCGAAGTCAAGTGCATTACCGTTTGCAATGCATTGGGACACACGCACACCGTTACGGACGAATCTGTTTACGTTCCCGCAACGCTTTACAGTGACGGCTACCGGGGTGGTGTCTGCGACGTATGCGAACTTGACGCGGTAACCAAAACGTATGCAAAAATCTCGCCTACAAGAGAAGTATGGACTTCTGACAGTGCGTCAACCTCTGTGGATAAGCGAAAGCTGTCTGAAATTCAGAACGGGAATCATTTTTATCCAACCGTGGAAAATCCGGAAGGAAATGATCTTCTGATCGAGTATTCCCTGTTCTTGAACGAAACGCTCCTGAATCTCGATTCGTCAAAAGGCCCTTATGTTTCTGCAAGAATCGCTGAGAAGGGTGGCACAAGTAGTTCCGATTTAGTTTATTATTCTCTGACAAATAACGTGAAGGGTTCTTGGTGCACATTCGCCGGAGGATTTGAAGCCGGTGCCTTAGGCGAAGTAACATCCGAAGGTGCTGCCTATACACCTGCCGGAATGTGTGCCAAAGGCGGAAGCTATGCTGCTTATCCGAATATCGGCGGCTCGGATCAAAGCAATCCCGAATACGGTTGGCACCGCATCAGCATTCGCCTGCATCAGGAAGTTACCAACCTTGATGCCCTTAAGGCGGGTGCCACCGCAGCGACATACGATATCGTGGTTACCACCTATATTGACGGCGTTGCGATCTCTCAGCTTCACGGAGATCTCCCTGCTGAAAACAGACTCTTCTCTGCGA
>JAKSPH010000073.1 GCA_024404975.1 Clostridia bacterium
ACGCTCTGTTCGGACGCGTTCCGCGCTCCGATCGGGATCTGCAATCTCGCTTATCGCTACACCGTCGGCGGGCGAATCAAATCCCATTGATCTCACCCATTATCAATAACGGAGGACTTCATGAATACCACGAAAATCCAAGAAAGTGCGATCGCCGACCTGAAAGTCGCATCGCTCCCCTCACGGCCGACCGCGCCGACGTCGTACGGGGGAAAAGGTTACACTTCGGCGCAGATGAAAGAGGCGTTTGACAAACTTCCTCTTTACATCATCGAAAAGTTCAACGGACTGATCGACGACCTCTCCGACACGGAAGCCGGTTCTTTCGCCGCCTCGCTCCTCACGGGTATCCGCGAGGGACACACGCTCAAAGATCTGTTTGAGGACATCGCAGACGGCTCCATCGCCGCTATGCTCCCCGTCGGTGACACGACTTTGCAGGAAAAACTGACTTCTCTGACAAACTCAGCCTCCGAGGCGGAGAACTTCATCACGGGATTCCGCGCCGAAGTCACGCTTGACGGCGGCAGTCCCGCTGACAGAGAGGAGGTCTGCTGATGTCTGCCATTCTCCAACATATCAGAGGCACTTCCGCAGAGTGGGCGGCGCACGACGTCGTTCTTGCCGACGGCGAGACCGGAATCGGCGAATCCGCCGCCGGAAAAGTCAAGATGAAGGTCGGAAACGGCCGCGCCCCCTTCTCCGGACTCCCCTTCACGGACGGTGAAGTCAGAATCGGCGAGTCGTCCACGCTGACACTCAAAGACAAAGACGACGTGAGATGCGGCACGGTTTCCTCGCTTGACGTTGCCCTGCCCTCATCGCCGGACAGTGATTTCTGTGCCTGTTTCTCTTTCACGTCGGGGACGAGTTCGCCCCTTGTTACCTTCTCCGCCGCCGTCACGTTTTCGGGCGACAGTGTGTTTGAAGGCACGTTCGCTCCCGCGTCGGACAAGCACTACACCGTTCTGCTCTGGTTCGACGGAACGTATCAGGGTGCCGTCCGCGGTGTGTGATCCGGAGGGAAGCCATGAACAAACTTCAACTTCTGCGCGGATTTTTTCAAAAATCCGTTCAACGGCATAAAGTCCGGCTGAACGCTCTGACACCCGTTTCCTTCTCCACCACGGAAGAGTATCTGCCGACCATCCTCGTCAAAGGGAACAGTGACACCGTGTACAACGAATATTGGAAAACCGTGATCCGCAACACCGGTTACTACGACAAGGGGCGCGGGGAGTATCTGCTCCCCTACCGTTTCACGGGACGAAACCTCATCGGAAAAGAGGAACTCGATACCCTCGCCTATCAAGCGCTCGACGGGTATTTTGACAGTGAGATCGACCTGACGGCAAACGGATTCAGCATGAAGCCGGATGGTTCCGACCTTGTACGGTGGCTCACTGCCGACCGCTTCGGCTTCAAAGAAAACACGTCCTACACCGTACGGTTTCAGATCAAAACGCCGAAGTCCCAACGTTCGGGATTCAACCCCGGCGTTGTGGCGCTTTACGACGACGGTACCTCGCTCGTAATGCGTTGCACCAAGACCTGCGACGGCAAAAAGCCGGTGGAAGTCCGCTACGTGACGCCGTCCGACAGTACACTTTCCGCGATCTGTCTGACTCAGCCCGCGACCGGAAGCATCGAGATCTACACGACCGGTTTCTGTCTGTACGAAGGAACGGGCGATCTGCCGGACGGCTTCACCGGAACTTACGGCGAGATCGTTCTCGACGCGCCGCTTCAGAACATACCCGGCAGTGTGTCGGACACCCTCGATTTCGTGAGCGGCGTTCTGACGAGAAACGTCGGCACGCTCAAACTCGATGCCATGACACCGTGGGAGGTGTACGACGAAACCGTTAATCCGCCCATCTTCCGGATCCCTGCGGAGAATTGCGGTGAGGGGGAAATTTTCTCGGACGGCGTTATTCCGGTACGCGGTCTTGCGGAAATGGCGGGGAACACCTATTGCTGTACGGCGGCAGACGGCTATATCTATCTGCGTCCCGACAGCGATTACGAATACTTTGAAGACCTGTCTGAGTGGATGGACTGCTTCCCCATGACCCTTCTTTACCCGTTGGAGGTGCCGGCGGTGACGCACATTCCCGTTCCCGCGGTACGCGCACAGGTCGGCAATAACGTGCTTTCGATCGGCGGTCCGCCGACGGAAGTGCTGCTTGAATACTACACTTGAAAAAGGACGAAAACCTATGAATCAAACCATTCGATACCAAATTGAAAACGGCTTTGCGACGGGGGAAGGGACGGTCTGCGGGCGGCAAGCGAAGATCCTGTTCTCGCCCAAAACGGAGGGATTTCTCTCCGTCGGAGGCGCCCTCTTTCCCGTGACGGCAGGGGAAACGAACTTGCCGCTCGATGCCGTCACCGATGGCACTCACGAAACCGTCCTGATCACGAAAGACGGCACCGTCGGCTGCGACCGATTGGAGAAGGTCGGAGATACACTGTTCCCCGCCCCGCTCGGCGACACCGAGATCCGCGCTTTGCGTTCGAAAGTCGGCAAACTTCAAAATACGGTTTCCGAACTTGAAGCCAAATGCGAGGAACTCTGCCGTGCCGTCTTTCAAAGCCAACTGTTTTAAGAAAGGAATCCTTATGAAAAAAACGTTATTCATTCTTCTTATTATTGCCTTCGTCGCGGTGTTCGCGCTCGGCGCTTCCGCCGAAGAGATCGCGAAAAACGCGTTGAGCGAACCCGCGGAGGAAGTCGGTATGCCGAGTTCCGAGGACGCATCCGAAGCGAAGAACGAAGTCGCCGCAGATCAGCCGGAGAATTACGAAAACGCCTTTGAAACCGTCTTCCGCACGCTCCGCGCCCACGCGGCGGAACTGTTCGCCGGCGCATCGGCGATCCTGTCCGTCGGGCTTGTGTTCTTTATCAAAAAGGGACTGATCCCCATGCTCAAAAGCGGGCTTTCCGCGTTGGGCAACGCCGCGGTGAAACTCAAAGAGAACAGCCAACATTCCGCAGAATCCGTGTCCGAAACCGTAGATAATGTAAATAATGCTTTGCAGAGTCTGACAAAAACGGTGGAAACCGTCCTCTCGGATATGGAACAACTCGCGGAGAAACTCGAAGCGATCCCCGAAGTCGCAGAGAAACAGAACGTCTGCCGAACCGTGCTTCTCTCGGAGGTGGAAATGCTCGGTGATATCTTCATGTCGAGTTCTCTGCCGGAGTACAGAAAAGAAATCGTCGGTCAGAAGATCTCCGCGATGAAAGACGCGCTCTCCGCAACTGACGAGGCATAAGGGGGCGAGGGTATGCCGAATACTACCACCCGTTACCTCTTGCTCCGCGCACTCGGCATTCTGCTTTCCGTCGTACCGTCAACGGTCTGCACTCTGCTCTATTTCCCCGTTTTCCGCGCGGCGGGAGGCGAGGAACTGATCTGCGGGGGCGCGGTGCTTTTGCTCATCATTTGCGCCTTGCCCGCGTTCCGTTACCTCAAAGAACACCTCCGCTCGCCGTCCGTCCCACTGCTTTGGGGTGCGTGTTTCCTTCTCTTCTTCGCTCTGTCAAAGATCGCCGAAGAGATGATCGTCATCTCCTTTGTCGGTTGGATCTCCAACCTCGCGGCGGCGGTCGCGTTCCGGCTTTCCGACCGTTGGAAGGTGAAACCCGATGTCGGAGTTTGACGGACTTCTCCTCTCCGGAAGCGACTTTCTCGCCAAATCCAAGCGCACCGTGCTTTCAAGAGTGGGGCGGCTCATCGCCCTGCTCACCCTCGGTGCCGCCGCCATCGTCACCTTCACGGACGTATGGTTCTCGGATTTCGGCGCCGCGCAGACCGGTATTGATCTTGTCCTCTACCTCGTCGGAGCGGTCACGGTATTCTTCTCTATGGAAAAGGACGGCGAAACTTCCGCGGGGAATGAACCCGGCTACGTCGCGGCGCTCAAACGGTTCCGCGAACAGACGGACGGGATCACCGCCGAAGATCTGCCTCGCCTCCGCGAATACGTCCTGTCCTACGTCAAGGCGGAATTCGAGCATCGGAAGCTCTGTCTGATGACAGGGAACGGGATCTGCGAGGAGGAATACGCCGCCTATCTCGCCGGTCGGAAATGTTCCCGCGGAGTCAAAAAGAAGTGCCGGAAGATCAAAGCGCTGAAGCCCTCGTCACTCACCGCAAATTCCCTGCTCTCCCTATCGGCGGACGGACGCTCGGAACTCTGCGATCCGCAGGGAAAACGCACGTTGGGACTGCTTTCCAAACTCCTGCCCTCTCTCATCTGTATGTGTCTGACGGTCGCGGTGGCGATCAAGATCAAGGACGGGATGACGGCGGACGTGATCCTCAGCGGAATCTTCCGTCTGTCCGCTCTGCTCGGCGTGGGCGCGAAAGGCTATATTTTCGGGTACCGCTACGTTTCCGAAAACCTGACCGCGTGGCTCAGCGCAAAGACGAAACTGTTGGAATCGTTCGCAAAAAGAGGCGCGTAAATAGGAACCGCCCCGGATAGACGGGGCGGTTTTTTCATTTTTTCCAAATTCTATGCATCTTTTACGAAAAATCGCCAAATTTGGAAAAAATAAAATAAAGTATTGACAATACAGATAAAATTTGCTAAAATAACTGCATATTCTATTTTTTACTTTGTGAGGTTTCTTATGGAAAGAGAAAGACTCGGAAGCCGTTTAGGCTTCATTCTCATCAGCGCAGGATGCGCTATCGGATGCGGTAACGTCTGGAAGTTCCCGTGGATGTCGGGTTCTTACGGCGGTGGCGGATTCGTCCTGATCTACCTTCTTTGCCTTGCTCTGCTCGGTCTGCCCGTTCTCACGATGGAATTCGCGATCGGAAGAGCCGCACAGGCAAGCCCCGTTCGTATGTACCGCGCTCTTGAAAAGCCCGGTCAAAAATGGCATATCCACGGTTACTTCGCCTTCTTCGGCAACCTTTGCCTCATGGCGTTCTACTCGGTAGTTACCGGCTGGATGCTCTACTACTTCGTTCAATTCCTTCTCGGCAACACCGCAGGTCTGACCTTCGGCGCGATGCTTTCCGATTGGAAAATCGACTTCTTCTTCATGGTCATCGCCGTAGTCCTCGGCTTCGGCGTACTTTGCTTCAAGATTCAGAAAGGTCTTGAACGCGTTACCAAAATCATGATGGTCGCCCTCCTCATTCTCATGATCGTCCTCGTCGTTCACAGTTTCACCCTTGCCGGTGCCGGTGAAGGTCTGAAATTCTATCTTGTTCCCGACTTTGCGAAAATGGCACAGGCAGACGGCGGCATCTTCGGTGTTGTCGTCGGCGCAATGAATCAGGCGTTCTTCACCCTCTCCGTAGGTATCGGCTCCATGGCGATCTTCGGAAGTTACATTGGCAAAGAGCGTTCTTTGATGGGTGAGTCTGTCAATGTCATCGTTCTCGACACCCTCGTTGCCATTATGGCAGGTCTGATCATCTTCCCCGCTTGCTTCACTTACAACACCCCTGTCGGCGCAGGTCCCGCACTGCTCTTCGATACAATGGCAGAAGTGTTCCGCAATATGCCCGGCGGCAGAATTTGGGGTTCCCTCTTCTTCCTCTTCATGGTATTCGCAGCATTCTCTACCGAGATCTCCGTATTTGAAAACATTCTTGCATGCTCCCGTGAGTTCTCCGAAGACATCAAGAAGAAACTCGTGGAAAAGAAAGGTCTGAAAATTTCCACCGAACCTATGAGCCGTCCTATCGGATGCCTCATCTGCGGTATCGTTGTGATCGCTTTCGCTACCACGACCGCACTCGGTTTCAACGTTTGGAGCGGATTCGTTCCGTTCGCCGAAGGTTCCGGCTTCCTCGATTTCTGGGACTTCATCGTTTCGAGCAACCTTCTTCCTCTCGGTTCCGCAATCTTCGCTATCTTCTGCTGCAACAAGTTCGGTTGGGGCTGGGATAACTTCATTGCAGAAGCTAACGCCGGTGAAGGTCTGAAAGTTCAGCAATGGATGAAACCCATCTTCCGCTTTGTCGTTCCCGTGATCGTCGTAGCTCTTTATATCTACGGTCTTGTCACCTTCGGCTGGCACTGATTCCTTCATAATAAAAAAACTCCTCGGTTCGTCCCAAGGAGTTTTTTTATTGTCCTATTTTACTTTTCTTCGTTCTTTTTCAAGGCGAAGAACGTAAGGCAAGCGGCGAGGGCGAAGCAGACGGCGGTAACGATGAGAACGGGGAGCCATTTCACGTCCGCGATGCCGACGAAATCAAACACGCCGTCTTCGTTCTGAAGCGTGGGGAAGATCTTCACGACGTCGAACACGAGCGCGCCGAGGACGAGAAGTCCCGCACCCGCACCGAAGGCGTACGCTTTTTTGCTGTTCTCTTTCCGGATCATGGGTTTCGGATTCTTTTCCGAGAAGTCGAGCGCGGAGCCGAGGTAGATCGCCGCGAGGAAGGTCACAATGGCTTCGGGGAGCATATAAGTAATATTGTAACCGAAGGAATAGATCAGAGCCGCTTCATCAGGGATGGAAAGACCCGCCCAAACGGTGCAACCGGAAATCAGGTGGCAGAGGAAGCGGAACACACAGGCGATCAGCACGCCGAGTCCGAGTGAGAAAGCCTGTTTTCTGACCGAATGGCGGAACAGACCGCCAAGACCGCAACCCGCGAAGGCGAGAACGTAGTCAAGAAGGATGACCGCAACGACGGATTGCCAAGTCGTTACGTAAGAGAGTGTGCCGAGGGCGATGAGTTGCTGGAGCATACCGTAGCACATTCCGGCACCGAGTCCCCATTTCGTCCCGTGGCGGTAAGAGAGGACTACGAG
>JAKSPH010000074.1 GCA_024404975.1 Clostridia bacterium
AGAACACGGAGTTTGTAGTGTTTGAGGTATTGGGGAAAAAAAGAGGAAAAACACGCCACGTGCAAACGGGGCGGAAATATGGTATAATAGGGAAAACGGAGGCCTTTTCCATGAAAATACTGATTGTTGACGACGAGAACGATATTCGACGTGTGCTGAAACTTCTGCTCGGCAACCGCGGTTATGAAGTCGCGGAAGCGGAAAACGGCGCCCGCGCGCTTGAGATCCTCTCCGGTACGGACGAGTTCGATCTTGTCATTATGGATATGATGATGCCGGTGCTTTCCGGCGTTTCGACAACCAAAAAACTGCGCGAGTTTTCCGACGTCCCCGTTCTGTTCCTCACCGCGAAATCCTTGGACCGCGACAAGACTTCGGCGTATGCCGCCGGAGGCGACGACTATCTTGTCAAACCGTTTTCCTCCAAGGAACTGCTCCTCAAAGTTGATGCCATCACCCGCAGATACAACGCCTACCGCTCCAAGACCGCACCGGCAGACCCCGGCGACACCGTGAGCATCGGCGCGGGTGTCACCGTTTCTCCGAAAACGCGCACCGTGAGAAAGAACGGCACGCAGATCGACATCCGCGACAAAGAATACGACGTCCTGCTCTACCTCGTCGGCAAACGCGGAACGACCGTCGGTCAGCGCGAACTCTACGAACAGGTCTGGGGGGAGATTCCGCTCGCCTCGTCCGCAAACACCGTGACCGTACATATTCTCAATCTGCGCCGACAACTGGAGGACGATCCGCAATCGCCCAAGCTCATCCGGACCGTATGGGGAAAGGGGTACCAAATTGACTGAAAAAAAGAAATCGGTGGCACAGAGGATCTTATATTCTCTGCGTTCCGAACTGCTCCTGTTGATCCTCGTCGGCGCGGTGATCGCTTCCGGCTCGTACTTCCTCGTGCATTCGGTGTTCACTGAAATCATCAACCGTTATTATCTGACCGAGGAGGCGAAATCCACCCGCGAGATCGATGCGGTGATGGACTTACAGACGTTCATTCAGAACGAAAGCATCACCTCGGACGATGTGAGCCGCATCGGACAGTGGCAGGAGAGAAACCGCTATATTTATCTGCTGATCTACAACGCGGAAGGTGATGTCGTCTACACGTCGGACGGCGGTATGAGTTTCAATCACGACGTCGTGACCGTGCCGTTTCCGAGCGGCATCACGGTCGAGGTTCCGCGCGAAGAAGAACTGCGATACTACGCCGGGCAGAACACGCCCTACCCGCTATACGTCGGTGACGGTGCGCTCTCGGCTTCCGTCGCGGACTTCACGGAATACCTCTACTACGATATTGCAAACATCATCAGTTTGCTGACCGCGCTCGTTGCCCTCGCGCTCATTATGATCTTCTTCGTGCGGAAGATCGTACTCCGCATCACCCGTCTGGCATCGGACGTTTCCGTCGTTGCGGAGGGAAAGATCGACCACAGGATCCGCATGGACGAGGAAAGCGACGAAATCTCAAATCTGATCGCGAACGTGGAGAACATGAGAACGTCGCTGATCTCCACGCTGGAGCGCGAACGTGAGGCGATCAACGCCAACAACGAACTTATCACCTCCATGTCGCACGACATCAGAACCCCGCTGACCGTTCTGCTCGGCTACCTTGATCTCATGAAATCCCGCACGGACGACGAAATCATGAAAGGGTATCTCGCCACGACGGAAAGTACCGCTCTGCGTCTGAAAGAACTCTCGGATGATCTGTTCCAATATTTCACCGTTTTTTCCAATAAAGATCCCGAAGTTTCCATGAGCGAATACGACGCGGAAACTCTGTTCGATCAGCTGATCACGGAACACGTACTTCTGCTCTCCGAGCGCGGGTTCGATATGCACTACCGCGCGCTTTCCCTGCCGGACGGCAAGCCAGCCGAGATCGTCACGGACGTGCAGAAATTCTGCCGCATCACGGACAATCTGTTTTCCAACATCGGCAAGTACGCGGACAAGAATTCTCCGATCAACATCGACATTTATGCAGAGAATGGAAATATTTGTTTACATGCAGAGAATAAAATCAAAAGGAATACCGAAGAAGTCGAGTCCAACGGCATCGGGCTTCGCACCTGCGAACGTCTTTGCAAAGTACTGAACGGCACCTTCGCTTATGAAGAAAAAGATGGCTGTTTCCTTCTCACTCTGACGGTTCCTATGAAGAACGGAGGACAGAGCGCGTGATCTCATTTCTGACCGAATTCGATGAAGATTCACTCTCCGTGCAATTCAAAGAAGCCATCGCGTTTTACCGTGAATGCGAGGACGGAGCAATCTTCCGTTTCTGCCCCGTCAAGGACGCGCTTCTTATCCGCGGCGAATCCGAGGACGGATATTTCTTCCCCTACCCGGAATTTGCGGAGGAGGCGGACAAAGCCGCCGTTTTCGCTCTTCTGGAAGAGTACGCGATGACGGAGGAAATCCCGCTCATCTACATAGACGTGCCGGTTTCCGAGGTCAACGCCCTTTGCGCAAGATACCGCGATCCCGCCGCGGAAGCGATCGACGAAGAAGCGGAAGTTTTCGGTGTTCAGGTGAGGACGGAACTCGATGCGCTTGACGAATTTCCGACGGCGCAGGGACAAAGCATTTCCCTCACCCCGCTGACCGACCGTGACAAATATCTATACGGCAGGATCTGCCGGAACCGCAAACTTCTCACCTATTGGGGGTACGATTACCGACAGGACAAGCGCTTCGCGAGTGGGCGTTACTTCCTCAAAGAAGTGCAAAGAGAATTCGCCGTGCGATCGGCTCTGACTTTGGGCATCCGTTTTGAAAACCGGTTGATCGGCGACGCCACTTTCTATCATTTTGACGGCAAGGGATCGGCGGAATTTTCCCTTCGGATCCTCCCCCGTTTCCAAGGTCAGGGACTCGGTTATCAGACGCTTTTACTGATGACCGAATTTGCGAAAAACGAACTCGGACTTCTCCGGCTCAACGCCGAAGTCCGCAAGGAAAATCTCCCTTCGGTTTCCCTCATGAAAAAGTGCATGAAAGAACGGGGTGAAACCGAAAACACCGTTCTGTTCGAACTCGGATTTTCATAAGAAAAAACGCCGTATCGGCTCTCCGAAAATCAAAAGGAGGGGACCCATATGGCGTTTTTCGATGCCCGACACGGTTTTCGCCGGGCATTTTTTACGTATTTTTTCTGTCGGCGGGGATCATTTCGCGTACGCTTCGGCGCTCAATCCGTACACGTAAAGTGCGCGGGCGAGAGCTGCCATCGTCGTGATTTTTCCTTGCTCTGCGTTGTTCTGCATGGCGGCGATATACGCGTTCACACTGTAAACAACTGTTTGCTCGCTTGTGCCGACGGAAATGCGTGCGGTGAACTCTTTATCGAAGTCAGTCGCGCAGATTCCGGGAACGGTGAATACCCAATTTCCATCCGCCGATTGCGAGAACAGTTCGGGGCTGCGCGCTTTCGTGTAACCCGTCGATCCGATGCGGATCGTGGTCTTGGAAATATCCGTCGTTCTGAAGGTGAAAAGGATACTGTTTGTGTCCGCAAAGTACAGGTTTCCCGAAATGAATTCGCACGCGTCGCCGATCGCAGTTCCGAGCGTTTTCTGCGCGGTCGATCCAACGTAGCCTGCGGTGATGTCCGTCGCGCAAAGTCCCGAAACACCTGCGGTCACGAGTTCCGTGATCTTGTAGCCGGTGTAAAGCTGGGATGCCGCGCCGTATTGCAGAAGGTTGCTGACGATGGTAAGCAGTGCCGTGTCACCTGCGTTTTCGGGATCGGAAAGCAGAGTCTGACAATAGGAACGAACGCTGAAATTCTCTACACGGTCAAGGACGTTTCCCGTTTTGTCGAGCAGTTCGGCACAAAGGGTATCGCCCATCATTTGCGGAGAAATGCCGGAATAAACGAAGTGCATTTCCTCCCCATGCGCCGTGCCGGTCAGAATTTCGGTCGTGCCGTTCATGGTCACGCGCAGTGTGTTTTTCGCATCCACGCCCACGCAGATGAATTTCACGGTAACGTCTTTTCCGATGCAGACCGCCGCCGAGTCGATGGCGATGAAGATCTCCTCATACTGTGCGGTGACCGTCTGATCCTCGGTCACGTTGGTGAAGGTACCGTTCCAGCCGAGGAAGCGGAATCCGGGAACGTAGGATTCTTCCGCGTTCGGTGCGGTCGCGCTCTTGCCGTCCTTGACGGTTTCGGTTTTGAGGACCTTGCCGTCTGTGCCGAGGAAGGTCACCGTATGGGTGACGGCAGGAATGGTTTCACCGCCGTTCTCCGTGACGGTATCGGTCAGTTTGGAAGAACGGATCAGTTTTCCGCCGTTCGTGGTATCGTATACTTCAACGGCGAGAGAATAGCCGGTGAGATCTTCGGGAAGTCCGTTCAGCGTGAGGGTGACCGGAACGTTCACGGGGAAGTCCGGCGTATGGATCAGTCGCTGTGCCGTCTTGCCCGGCGCGTATTCGAAGGTTTCAAGGTTGGAGGACGCTTTATACTCCTTGACGGGAGTGTAACGGCGGACAGAATCCGTCGCGTTCGCGCGGGCGACGATCTTGCCATCGGCATCGACGAGGGCGACGAGAACGGTGTAGTTTCTCTCCATCGTCATGTAGTTCGCGAAGTTGACAAGTACCGTAGCGGATCCGGCGGCGAGGTCGGCGAGGTTCTGCACTCTCGTGCCGTCCTCGGAAGTTCCGCGGTAGTAGACGATACTTCCCGCTTCCAAGGTGGTGACGTAACCGTTGTTCACGTAGGAACCGCCGGTTTTCTCAAGATGAACGGTGCCGTTCGCATCGGAAGTGAAGCCGCTGACCGCCATCGTTGCGAAATTGTGACCGTAACCGAATTTGTTGTTGGTGTAATTGATGTAACGCAAAGAGTCGATGTCGACAAGACTTCCCGCAAGGTAGGTGGTGTAACCGCCGCCGTTGAACCAGTTTCCGTCCGCCTGAACGTTGGTAAATCCGAGGATGTTCCGTTCGGGTTTGAAGAAGAAGCAGGAATTCGCCACGTGGTCATAGAACAGATGGGGAATGTCGAAACGGTTACCGAGAACTCGCACGTCGTCGATCGTTCTCGTAGTGGAACCTGAGAACTGAATAACGTCGGCGTGGGCATCGGGGCATCTCGTTCCGCCGTCGCGGAAGTAGTTGGAAACGATGAGCTGTTCGCCCGCCGCTTTCATGTGGTCGGCACCGACGTCGTAGAGATAACAATGGGAGATGGTCATCTTTCTGCCGTTGAAGAAGGCGGAAGTCGAACCGGTACCCGTGATATAGGTTACGGTGAGCCGGCCCTCTCCCTTATTGACAACACCGCTCATATCTTTGGAGTCGATAAAGCAGTCGCGGATCGTTACGGGCAAAGAACAGTCCACGCTGATGCCGGATTCCGTCGTGAAGCCGTAGAACTCGTAGCCGTACTTCTCGGCGATGGCATCCGTGATCGTTCCGTGGATCTCGGGGTATTTCTCGGCGATCGGAACGAGCTCGTTCTTCGGAATTCTTGTTCCGGTGTTGTAGAGGTCGGGCATGATATAACCTTCCTCGGGTGCCGCTACGGTCGGTTCTTCGGGATCGAACTCGACGATTCTGTGATTGCCGCGGCGGTAAAGGAGGACGTTGTCCATGAGGGCAGCGTAGGTTTTGGATTTATCCGGCGTATTGACTTCAAAATACCAGATCGTATAGTCCGTACCTTCCACGTTGTGGGAAACGACGGTGACAGGTTGTTCTTCGACCTGCGCGGTCAAAGGTCCCGAAAGGGTCACGTCCACGCGGTCGACCGTTCCGTCGTCCTCGTTGCCCGGTTTGAAGTTCAGCATAACGCGGAGCCATTGGTTGGTTCCGATCTTTCCGACGTTCTCGCCGAAGAAAGTCACATTCCACATGCCCGCGCCGTCGGACTGAAGCACGAGTTGATTCGTGTTCGCCTTGAAGAACGAACACGTGAATTTATCCGTCGGGAGGATTCCGTCGCTCTCCGCAGGAAGCATCACGTCGAACAGAAGAACGTGTTCCGCGGTAACGTCAATGTAATCCTTTTGGATCTTGGGGCCGCCGTTCGCACCCGTACGGAAGGAAGCGACCTTGTTGGCGGGATCCGTGGGATCGGTAGTCGTTATACTGTAATTCGGGTGCACTTTGTTCCAGGAGTTCGTTCCGGCGGAATTCGCGTAAGTACTTCCGTCATAGTTCTGATAAACAACTTCGTCCTTTTCGGTGACGGCCGACGCTTCTTCCCTCGTCAGGGGAGCGGCGAAAGCAGGGACGGCGACCGAAAGGAACATGGTCAAAGCAAGAAAAATACAGGCAAGAGTCTTTTTCATATACAGACCTCTTTTCTACAATATTTTATTAAAATAATTATAGCATAACATCATCCGAAATACAACAGGAAGCATTTGCATAAAATAAAGGAAATGATGGACAAAACAAATAAAATTGCCCTCCGTAAAAAGCGGAAGGCAATTTTGATCGAAGATCAGCGATTCTCCCCGACGCGGTAGCGAACGCGGAGAAGATGAGATTTCTTTCTCTCGGTTTCGTAGAGGATATGGAACTGATCCGGCATCGAAACGGCGTACTCGGCGGGTTCGCCCTCGTTGAGCGGGATGTCAAACTCGTCCTTGACGGACCAGACGGACTGGCACTTGCCGCAGACGTCGA
>JAKSPH010000075.1 GCA_024404975.1 Clostridia bacterium
CGAGGAACTCACCGAAGAAGCCGAAACCGAAGAGGTTGAGGAACTCACCGAAGAACCCGAAGCCGAAGAGGTTGAAGAACTCACCGAAGAACCCGAAACCGAAGAGGTTGAGGAACCCGCTGAGGAACCCGCGCAGATTTCCGTGCAAGACGAAGAAGCGATCCGCGCGCAGATCCGCGAGGAACTCGAACGTGAGTATCGCGAACGCGAAAGAATCCGTATTGAAGAAGATGCCAGACGTGCCGTTGAAGTCGCAAGACAAAACGAAGAGATCATGCGCAAGAGAGAAGAGGAGTACAACCGTGCCGCAAACCTCGTTTCCGGTCAGAGAGAACTTCTCGAAGAAGAAATGCGCCGTCTGGAAGCCGATAGACAGTCCCTTGAACTTGCAAGGAAAGCGAACGAAGAAGAATCTCTCCGTTTGCGTGAACTCTCCGACCGTCTGAAAGCGGAGGAAGCGGCAAGAGCCGAAGCATCCGCCCGTGCGACGGAAGAAGAGCAACGCCGCCTTGCCGAGTTGGAAGAACGGACACGCCGCATCCGTGAGGAGGAAGAACGTGTACGTGTTGCCCGCGAGGCGGACGAACAGGCACGCGTGCTCCGTCAGGCGGAGGAACAACGCCGTCTTACCGAGTTGGAAGAACAGGCTCGCATCCTTCGCGAAGCGGAGGAACAACGCCGTATCCGTGAAGCAGAGGAGCAGCAACGCCGTATCCGTGAAGCGGAAGAACAGCGCATCCGCGCGGAGATGGAAGAAAAAGCACGCCTCGAACGCGAAACGCAGGAGCGCCTCGCGCGTGAAGCCGAAGAACGTCGCCGTGCCGAGTTGGAAGAACAGGCTCGCATTCTTCGCGAAGCGGAGGAACAACGCCTCCGTGAGGAGAGCGAAGCCGCAACGCTTACGACTTCCGCCGAACCCGCAATGGACACCGGCGTCGCCTATATGCACCGCACGGTACATCTGTTGTTCCGTCATTCCGTGGACAACGGCATCAACAGTACCATTCAGTCGATCCTCGGCGCCGCCGTGAAAGAAGCCGGAAAAGAGAACGTGTACATCAGCGTTCGCAGTACCGTCACCGCGGATAGCGAAGTCCTCCTTGACTTCCTCTCCATCCCCGTGGACGAGTACGATTTGCTGATCGCCATGATCCGCAAACTCGGCAACTCCTCTCTCGGCATCTATAAAGTCATCCTTGACGAGGATTCGTCCGACAGATAAAAACGAAAAGCCATCCCTTTGAAAACAGGAATGGCTTTTTTGATCTTTGTCATTTACAGAGGCAGATTTCCGCCAAGAACTTCCGGCTTGTGGATCATACTGTCCGCTTCCGTGAGTTCACGGATCACCCGACAGGGATTGCCCGCCGCGAATACGTTGTCCGGCAGATCGCGTGTCACGACGGCACCCGCGCCGATCACACAACCGTTTCCGATCGTAACGCCGGGGCAGACGGTAACGTTCGCTCCGAACCAACAGTCGTTTCCGATACGGACGGGTTTTGCGTAACAAAGGCGGATCGGTCTGCCCTCCTGATTCAGAAAACAATGCCGGCTTTTGCCGGTGCAAACGGTTTCTCAGGTCGCGGCGTTGACCATCGTGTAGGAAACGGTGAGCCGGAATCTTTTATATTCCTCGATTCGGACTTCGATACGCAACTCATCCCCGAACGTTGTCGGCTGCCGGTAGTCGGACTCAACGCCGATCACGGGCGAGAAGATTCCGTCTTTTTCCCATTTTTCAAAACCGCCCCCGATCTGTTCGAGATAATCTATGCGCGCTTCTTCCATAAAGCGAATATAGTTTGAGTGGTGTGTGATCCCCATTTTGTCCGTTTCGTAGTAATTGATTTTTCTGCGGTACGCAGACAATTCGTTCACTTCCATTTTCGATCCCTTTTCGTTTATTGACGGTGCGTGAAGGAATACTCGCAGGCGAACACAACTTCGCCGTTGTCGTTGATCCCTTTTGCCAGCACTTCGTTTTCGCCCTTTTCGCGGAAGACGTGCAGCCGCTCTCCCGCAAGCAGTTCTTTTCTGTAATCAATTTTGAAAACGTCCAACATTTCGCCTTCGTCGGGAACGACGGCGTTCATCACGTAGTCGGCGTACTCGGTATTGTTGACGTGATCATTGGCGTCAAGTTCGCAAAAACCGGCACGGATCTCATATCCGTTCCCGTCGTGATCGAAATTCCGAACTCTGGCGAGTTTATCTTCGAGCATGACCTCGGTGCAAAAACCTTCGTAGAAAGAGTACAGGTGCGGATCGGCAACCAAACGCCGCTTCTCGCAGTCGATGACCGCCCATTCCGAACTTCCTTTGATCAGGGGTTCGCCGTTTTCGTTTTCAATGCAGTATTCGCGGCGGTAAAGAAATCGGTTGGGTGCGAGCGGCCAGGTTTTGACCGTGACACGCTGATACTTTTCAGGCACCGACACGATTTTGAAATTGATTCGTGTCAGTACCCACAGATAGGAGCGGGCAAGCATTGCGTCGAAACCGACACCGAGTTCCTCGGCGTGCCGACAAGCCGCATCCTGAAACAGATCCAAAACGGCGGAGGGCTTTATGTTGTTGTATTTGTCGAAATCTTTTGCACGGAGTTGGTATTCATTTTTCCAAAAACGCATAATGTTTCCTTTCTGAAATCCGGCGGGAATGCCGCTTTTTCTTTACGTCATCGTTTTCCGGGGATTACCTTCGCTTCGTTCCTTCCTGTCGGCGGATGAAGCGAAACCTCTTTGGATAATGCTATTGTATCATCAGTTCGTTCACTTGTCAATGGCTCGGAATATGAGTTTAAGTATCTTTTTATCACGCGTAAAAACTTCATAAACCGATGCGCCCCGATCGACGGATCATCGGCAGAACAAGGACTTGCGCGGGATCCCGGCAAAAAGAAAAACGGAGTCCGAAGATCGGACTCCGTTTGATAAGATCCGGCAAAGCCGAAGAAATTATCTCTTGGAGAACTGGGGAGCGCGACGAGCTGCTTTCAAGCCGTACTTCTTTCTTTCCTTCATACGAGGGTCACGAGTGAGAAGTCCTGCCTTCTTGAGGAGGGGCTTGTAGGTTTCGTCAGCAGTGAGAAGAGCACGGGCAACACCGTGACGGATCGCGCCTGCCTGACCGGAGAAACCGCCGCCGATAACGTTAGCAACGATATCGAACTTGCCGATGGTCTCGGTTACAGCGAAGGGCTGGTTAACGATGAGCTTCATGGTTTCAAGACCGAAGTAATCGTCAATATCTCTTCCGTT
Organism: Clostridia bacterium; assembly: GCA_024404975.1. GTDB lineage: Bacteria > Bacillota > Clostridia > Oscillospirales > CAG-272 > UBA1740. The sequence continues at coordinate 3,264 of JAKSPH010000075.1, forward strand.
GATGGTGATAACGCCGGTGCCGGGATAAAGACGAACTCTTGCGATGGACTTCTTTCTTCTGCCGGTTCCGTAGAAATAAGGTTTAGCACTGGTATACATTGTTCATTCTCCTCCCTATTAGTCGATCACGATGGGCTTCTGAGCAGCCTGTTCGTGATTTTCGCCTGCGTAAACGTGAAGGCGGGTGAATGCTTTGTCACCGAGGGTGTTGTGGGGAAGCATACCCTTAACGGCAAGTTCCATAGCGAATTCGGGACGGGTTGCCATGAGGGTTTTGTAATCAACGGATTTGAGTCCGCCGATGTAGCCGGAGTGATGACGGTAGAACTTCTGTTCTGCCTTCTTACCGGTAAGGATCGCTTTGTCGGCATTGATGATGATAACGAACTCGCCGCAATCCACGTTAGGGGTGAATTCGGGTCTGTGTTTACCTCTCAAAATGTCGGCAGCTTTTACTGCAGTTCTGCCGAGGGGCTTGTTTGCAGCATCGATTACGTACCATTTACGTTCAATGGTAGCGCAGTTTGCCATAAAAGTAGACATTGTTTGTTCCTCCGAATAGATTTGCGCATAGGTGCGCCTTATGTCGAACAGTTGGAATTATACCACACCGAAAAGTAAAAGTCAATAGGTTTTGAGAACTTTTTTCACGGAAAACGATTTGTCACGACAGGATCTCTTGAAATCTCGTTTTTTCTCGTTTTTTCTCGCGTTTTTGAAAGCGCGAAAACAAAAATTTTTTTGGCGTTTTTTGAAAAGAACCCGAAAAAACGAAAAAAAGCGAGGAAATGAGAGCATTTCCCCGCAGGATCGTTCCTATCGGTTTTCGGGAACCGTCAGGTCGCCGGAGTCGCGGAGAATGACGTTCCCGCGTATCCGAAAATCAGATTTGCTTATGTACGCTCTTGTACTCGTCGTAATAACGGTAGTAGGGACACTCTCTCGTGTGTCCGGCGAGGAATTCCACCATCTCGTCTTCGTCGAGTGAGAGTTGACAGGAATAGGTGTCCGAGTCCTCGTCATAGTCGTAGAACTCACAACTCTCGCAGTTCGCGGGTTGTTTGTGTCCGTATTTGGAAAAGTCCATAATTTTCTCCTTATCGGAACATTCCGACGATCGCCATGATGATGATCGCGACCGCCGCCGCGAGTACCAGAGCGAGGAGGGTGAGTTTCAGACCGCCGTGCGGGAACACTTCGCCCACGATCTCTTTCATACGCGCCTCGGCTTCCCGCTCGGTTTCCGCGACCACTTCGGCAAATTCGGCGTGCAGATCCGCCGCTTCGCGCAGACGGACGAGCAGACTGTCGAGTGTCTTGCGGTATTCGTCAAACGAGAATCCGTCGAAATGCTCGTCGTCGATGGAGTCGTGACCGTCAAGACGGTAGATGTCCCCCATGCGGTACGTGTTTTTCTTCTTTTTCCCTTCGGGATCGACCAGAGTCAGCGTGGCAAAGAAGTCCGTGGACTTCTCGGTCTGATTGTCGCTCTCGTTCAGATCGGCGTCTTCAAAACCGTACCTTATATATAATTTGATGCCGTACGCCTCGAATCGCGGGGCGTAGTCGAAGCATATTTCTTCCCAACGGCGTTTACATTCCGTAATGAGCATAAGTTGATCTCCTTTGTGTTAAATGGTCGGAAGGTCCACGGTCAGAAGTCCGTTCTTCTCCGAGATGCCGTAGCGCAGAGCAAGCGCAAGGTCGAACAGACCGTACCCGTCGAGTCCCGCGCAGTTGTCGATGCCTTTCAAAAACCTCTGCGCACTCTCGTGGAAACGGGAAGTCGTAACGAACAGACCCCGGCTTCCCCTCGCCGCGCATACCGCGCCGAAGAATCCGCGCACTTCCGTTTCGGGGATGTCGCCGCGGATGTTCTTTGCCTGAACGAGCAGGGTGTCGCGGAAACCGAACGTGTCGATCGTCTGCAATCTGCCGTCGATCCCGCCGTCGTCGGAGCCGCCGAGAACGATGTTCTCCGCAACGCGCTTCCCGCTCTTTACGGCGTGTTTTCCGAGCAATGTCATCAGGTAGTCTTCGAAATATTCTCCGCCTTTGCGGTGGAGCAGGATCAGAAACTCGTCCCGCAGACGCGCCGTGGATTCGGGATCCGCGGCGGAAGCCGCGTCGGAAAACGCGGGAGAGTATATCTCACCGTCAAAGCGGAGTGTCCCGCTGTCCGTCTGCCGTTTCAGGATCTGTCCGATATAGGTGTAGAGTTGACCGTCGTCCGCCTTCGTCTTGGTCTTGTCCGTGCCGAAATGTTCGGAGAGCAGGGACTTTAATTGTGCTTTCGTCCTCGGTTTCTCACGGATCAGCCGGAGCAGTTCACCTTCGATCAGACTCTCCCGCAAAACGACGGGAAGCTCCTTCTTGGAGAGCAGGATCCCGTTCTCGCCGACACCGAGCGCGTCGGTATGAATCAGAAAAGAAACGGTCTGCCCCAATTGGGAGCGCAACCGGTTTTTCTCTCCGGAAACACTGTTGTCCGCGCATTGTTCCGGCGACAGAAGCTGACTGATCAGAAGGTTGAGAAGTTCGCGTCTTCCGTACTTGCCGGATGCCGCGGTTCGCAGGATCATTTCCTGCCGTTGCTTTTCGGTAAATTCCACGGAGTACCCTCTTTTTTTCAGAATTTATGGCAATATGTAAACCCTTGTTTTCTTTCTGCGGTAAATACGGGGGCGTCGTCCACCGTGATCCGCCATCCGTCGGATCTGTCTGCCGAAACGGAGATCCTGTGTCCGTGCAGGGAAACTTCCGCAACGGATGCGCTCTCCCAACCGTCGGGGATCAGCGGGTGAACGGTGAATCCGTCCTCGGTCGGTGTCAGACCGAACAAGCCGGAAATGACGAGATCGCCGAAGGTGGAATGGTTGTAATAGATCCCGCGCTCCGGAATGGCGTCGGGATAGGTCTTGAGTATCTTCCGCGCGAGCCATTCGCCGGTCTGCTCGTCCAGATCTTCATCGATCCAGTTCACGGTCCTGCCGTTCTCCGTCAGGGTGTGGCAAGCCGCGTATTTGTGCAGCAGGGAAGCATAGTCCTCCTTTGTCAGAGGGCATCCCTCACCGCCGTCTTTGAGAACCTCGGCGAGC
>JAKSPH010000076.1 GCA_024404975.1 Clostridia bacterium
TTGACGCTCTCATCGAACGCGCGGGACGGGGAACCTTTGATCTTTCACCGCAACTGATGAAAAGATGGACGGGCGCCAACCTTTTGTGGTTCGCCGCAACGACGGTCAGAAAAGGCATTCTGCTCGACTCTCCCGAAATTCTCAAACTCGCGGTCGACCGCGCCGCCGAGGAAATTGATTTTCTCGACGAAGGATTGCAAAAAGACGGTTCGTTCTATCAGCACGGGCATCGGCTGTATTCCCTCGGTTACGGCAGACCGTTCGTTGAAAAGACGGCGGATCTCATGCTTCTGCTCGGCGATTCGGAATATCAGTTCTCCGAAGAAAAAATGTCCGTGCTTCTCTATCACGTTCTCGACGGCATCCTTTATATGACGCACAAGGGCGGTGCGGATTACGCCGCATCCGGCCGTGAATACGTGCGTCCCGGAGCGCTCCGGCTCGGAAACGTCGAACGCGCGCTCCGCAAACTCCTGCGCATTGAAAAAATGCCGAGGAAAGAGGAGATCCGCGCGTTTGCCGATGCGATCGCGGAACAAAAGCCCTGTGTTTCCGGCGTGAAATACTTCCCCGATTCGGCGTTCACGGTCGGGCATTACGGCGACGTTTACATCTCGTTCAAGGGAACGAACGCCACCCTGTGGGAAGCCGAGATCATCAACGGCGAAGCCGTCCTCGGTTACAACCTTTCCTACGGAACGCATACGACCGTCATGACCGACGGCGACGAATACGAAACGATCGCGCCGATCTGGGACTACGCAAGGATCCCCGGAACGACGGCACCCGACGAAACGGATGCGCAGTTCATGGCGCGTCCCGACTGGTCGAAACGGTATCTCACGGGCGGTGCCTTCGGCGGACGTGCGTTTGACGGAAAGAATGCCGTCATTTACGAAAGTCTTACCCACGAGGGAATCTCGCTGACGGTATGTGCCTTCTTTACGGCGGGCGGCGTCGTCATTCTCGGAAACGGACTGAAAGACGCGCAGAACCGCCCGCTGACTACGACGGTCGAACAGTGCCACCTGAAAGACGGCTACACTTTCGACGGCAAAGTGCTGACACACGGCGGGGCGATCTACGAATCGCTTTACACAGACGCGGTTCTCGTTCCCGAAGTGAGCCACCGCGAAGGAAAACTCAACCGCGTGGCTCTGCTCGCGGCAGACAAGACGGTTTCGGGCGACGTTCTGACCGTTACGCTGAAAAAACCTGCGGGGTGCGATTCCTACGCCTACCGCATCGCGCCGAAAGAGGCGATCGGCGAAAAATTCTCCGTGATCCGGAACGACGGAAAGATCCAGGCGATCGGACTGCCGGACGGCGGGATCATGGCGCATTTCTACGAGAACGGCACGCTTGACCTCGGAAAGTCAACGGTTGAAGGAAGAGCCGGAGATGACATTTTTGTCCCCGGAACTTGACTTTTTTCCGAAAATGTGGTATCATACCTTTTGACTGAACGGGACAATCGCGCGATATTATGCCGAAAGGTCGTATCGTGAGGAAAGTCCGGGCCTCACAGGGCAGGATAACGGATAACGTCCGCCGAGGGCAACCTCCGGGAAAGTGCAACAGAAATAAACCGCCGTCTTTTGACGGTAAGGATGGAAAGGCGGGGTAAGAGCCCACCCACTCCCACGGTAACGTGGGTTTGCTGTAAACCCTATCCGAAGCAACACCCAAAACCCGCCGCAAGGCGACGGCTGCCCGTCGGAATCGGTTTTAGGTGGCAGAGCCGTTTGGCTTGAACTTGGAAGAGATTTCAAGTGAAGATAGATGATTGTCGCATACGGACAATTGCAAAATTGACCGTATTGTACAGAACCCGGCTTATAAGTTCAGTCATTACGAAGCATAAACAAGGCGCACGCCGGAAAAGGAAAGAAGGAATTCTTTCCTTTTTTCATTACGCGTTTTCATTACGCGGAAACCGATCCGGTTCGATCGGCAGAGAACGGCGGTTCCGCGCTCTTTTTCCCGCTTCTTCGCCTGCACTTTTACGCAGGATGCGGACGGATTTTATTTTTTTACAAAAAAACATTGCAAAAAGTAAAAAATTTTATTATAATAATAAGAGTTCCATAGGAGGCGACGATATGCTCGAATTGCTGTGGGACGTAAAAAAGAAAGGTATGCCGAAAGTCGGATTTGTCGGTTTCGGAGTATCCTGCCGCGGGGTTTACGAAGCACTGCGCGGGGAACTCACCGGTGCCGTGACCCGCGTTCGGTCAAAAACGCCGACGGACGTGCCGGAGGGGCTCTCCGCCGTTTTCGGTGAAAAGTATCTGGATCGGATCGGGGAAGATATCCTCGTGATCTCCCCCGGTATAAGACACGACCTTCCTCCGCTCCTTGAGGCGGCAGAGCGAGGTTGTATCCTTTCTTCCGACGCGGATCTGTTTTTCAGACGGAGCGAAAGAAACGTTTTTGCCGTGACGGGTTCCGACGGAAAAAGCACGACGGTTTCCCTTGCAGGGCATCTGTTGCGGTGCGGGGGGAGATTCCCTTCCGTAAGCGTGTGCGGGAACATCGGTTTGCCGTTCTGTCAGGCGGCGGTGCAAAACGCGGAGGGAGGTGCTTTCTGCGCCGAACTTTCGTCGTTTATGTTACAGGATCTGTCACCGCGGTCGAAGCGTGCGGTCATCACGAATCTGACACCCAATCACGCGGATTGGCACCTTTCCCCAGACGAATACCGCGAAGCGAAACTCGGCGTTTTCAAGAACACCGAAGAACCCGTCGGGAACGCGGATCAGCCGGAGGTTTTGCCGAAGGGCGGGTGCTATGCGCTTTTTTCCGTGAAGCTTGACGTGCGGGAACTCTCGCGCCGTGCCGACGTTCTGTATACGCTCAAAGACGGTTTTATTCAACGCAACGGCGAGGATCTGCTCCCGCTTTCGGGGTTGTCCTTGTCCGGAGAGAGCGGGGTGAAAAACACGCTCGCGGCGCTGTGTCTGACCGAAGGATATATTGAAAAAGAAATTCTGCCTTCGGCGTGCGGCTCATTCTCTCCCCTGCCCCACCGTGCCGAATGTGTCGCAACCGTCGCGGGGGTGAAATTCGCGGACTCCTCCATCGACTCGACACCGAGCCGGACGGCGGCGACTCTCCGCGGGTATGAAAGCGGTGTCTGGCTGCTTCTCGGCGGGAGAGGAAAGAACGTTTCTCTGGATCCTTTGTTCCCCGAAATCGCGCTCCGTTGCCGCGGGGCGATCCTGTTCGGAGAGATCGCGAAAGAGGCGAAAGAGTTTCTCGAAAGTCGGAGAAAAGACCTGCCGAAACCGTTTCCCGTAGTCGTCACGGAACGGATGGCAGACGCGGTGCGTGCCGCCGCTGCCATGGCAGAGCCGGGGGACACCGTGCTTTTATCTCCGGCGGCAACAAGTTTTGACGAATTCAAAAATTATGAAGAACGGGGGATTTCGTTCCGACGGACGGTCGAAGCGCTTTCTCTCTGAAAGATAAGGATGATACTATGAAAAAAATCGTTTGTCTATTGCTGATCCTCGTGTTTGCGCTTTCCGCGGTTTCCTGCGGGAAGGAAAGCGACGTGCCTTCCGGCATGATGCTCTGCCGCGGCGGTGAGAGTATCGGCTACAACTTCTACGTGCCGGAGGAATGGACGGTTTCCAATATCGGTGAGATCAGCGCGGCTTACGTTTCGACCGTAAACCCCACGTCCGTCAGTCTGGCGGAAGCGGAGATGGGAACTTACACCGATCTTGACGCTTACTTCAATGCGCACAAAACGGAATTCCCCTACGAGATCACGGTCGTGAACGCCGGTGAGGCGGTTCGGCTCGGCAACGCGGACGAGGCGAAAAGCTACGTCTACGATTTCATCTATCAGGGACATACGTACAGAACCCTGCAAGTTCTTGCCAAAGTCGGCGAAAGATTCTTCATCTTCACTTACAACGCACTCAATGAAACCTATATGAATTCGGACACGACCTATTACGGAAACTTCTTTGAAAAGGCTTCCTCCGTGATGGAAAACGTGAAGTTCACCGACAAGGTACCCGTGGCACCCGCGACCTACGTCTTTGACGCCGAGGGCTACGCGACGGTCAGCGACAAGCGGGAGGCGGGCTTCCTCTTCCGTATGAAGGATGGTTGGACCTGCGAGACCGCGAGCGGAATCGTGCGCGTATTCGCCGGGGACGGCTCCTCCGTCGTGGTTTCCGAAGCGACCGACACGGGCGTTTCCGTCAGCACCTATTGGAAGAACCGTCAGGAGGCACTGGCTCCGTTCATCAAGAATCTTGTCGTGATCGAGGAGAACGCCATCGTTTCCGTGGCGAACGCTTCCAACGCCGCAAGATATGAGTACACCTTCACTTACGGCGACCGTGATTTCCACGTCATTCAGTATCTGATGATCGGCGGAAGAAAAGGTTACGTCTTTACTTACACCGCAGAAACCGCGAACTTTGAATCTCACAAAGCCGATGCTGAAGCAATGGCAAACAAATTGGAATTTTAACGAATATGCAAACTTATCTTGACAATTCTGCAACAACGCGCATCAGCGAAGGCGCTTTGGCGACCTATTGCGAGGTATCGAGAGAACACTTCGGAAACCCGTCCTCTCTCCATGCTTTGGGATTTGACGCGGAAAAATACATTCGTTCGACGAGAGAGGAACTCGGCCGTGCCATCGGCGCAAAAGACGGCACGTTCGTGTTCACCGCTTCCGGCACGGAGGCGAACAATCTCGCCATTTTAGGGCGCGCCCACGCGAAAGAACGTTACCGGAAGGGCGCGAAAATCCTGACCACGGAGGGAGAACACGCCTCGGTGTCCTCCCCGCTCGAAAAACTCGCGGCGGAGGGGTACCGCATTGCGCGAATTCCGACGAAAGACGGCGTTCTTGATATGGACGTTCTCGAAAAGGAACTCACGCCGGACGTTATTCTCGTTACGATGATGATGGTCAACAACGAAACGGGCGCGTTCTACGACCTCGGTCGGGTTTCGGCGCTCATGTCCGCGCGTTGTCCGGATGCCGTTCTCCACGCCGACTGCACGCAGAGCTTCATGAAAGTTCCCTTCACCGTCAAATCGGCGGGGGCGGATCTCATCACGCTTTCGTCCCACAAGATCCACGGTCCGAAGGGCGTCGGCGCGCTGTACGTCAGCGGAAAACTCATCAAAGAAAAGGGACTTGCCGCGCAGATCCTCGGCGGCGGTCAGGAAAACGGACTGCGTTCCGGCACCGAGAACGTTCCCGGTATTGCCGCGTTCGGCACTGCCTGCAAAGAGGAACGCGAGGCATTCAACGAGCGGAGCGCCCGCATCGGCGCCCTGCGTGAGCGACTTTTGAACGCCGTACAGACGGACGAGAGGTTGCGCGAGATCAAACCCGTATTGCCTGTCAAGTTCGCGCCTCACCTGCTGAATCTCACCCTCCCGATGATCAAGAGCGAGACCATGCTCCACTACCTTTCCGGTGAGGGAGTCTACGTTTCCAGCGGATCGGCTTGTTCCTCCAACGCGCCTCACCTGTCGAGCGCTTTGACCGCGTTCGGGCGCACACCCGCGGAAGCGGATTGCTCCATCCGTATCAGTTTCTCCTATGAAAACACGGAAGAGGACGTGGACAAACTCGTTGAGGCGCTCGCCGGCGGACTTGCCAAACTGTCCCGCATGAGGAGATAATATGAACATTACTCTGATCACCGTCGGGACACTCAAAGAACAGTATCTTACGACCGCCATGGGCGAGTACATCAAACGTCTATCGGCGTACGCGAAATTCGAGGAAATCAATCTGAAAGAAGAAAAGATCCTCGACGAGGACAATGAGAAAGAGATCGCGGCGGCGCTCGATGCCGAGGGTGAAAAGATCCTCAAAGCCGTCCCAAAAGACGCCTACCTCATCACGCTCTGCGTAGAGGGTGTGCAGGTTTCGTCCGAAGAACTCGCAAAGAAGATCGAAACCGCCGCGCAGAAAAGCGGAAAGATCTGCCTTGTGATCGGGTCGTCACACGGACTATCCCCGAAAGTCAAAGCGGCATCGGATTACAGAATGTCCGTTTCCAAACTGACCTTTCCCCATCAGTTGATGCGGGTGATGATCCTTGAGATCCTCTACCGCAGTATGACCATTCTTGCGGGAAAGCGTTATCACAAATAAGCATAAAAGAAAAGATCCGGAAACCCTGTGTTTGAAGTGAACCCAAGGCAATGGACACGAAATAAAAAGGCATTTCGTAGAATAG
>JAKSPH010000077.1 GCA_024404975.1 Clostridia bacterium
CGTCGTGCTTGAAGTCCTTCTGTGCTACCTCACAAGACCCGAGTGCCGGCTCCGAGTGCGTGAGGAGATCTATCTTGACAGTGATCTGGAGCTCTTCTGAAACGGATGATTCCTCTTGCAAATACGCATCGGGTGTGCTATACTGAAATAAAAAACGGAGATTGTATGAAAAAAACGTATCTTTCCGCTGTGCTGAAGATCCTTGTGATCCTGGGTTGCGGCATCGGCACCGGAATCTGCCTTTTCAGTCCGTCCGGCTTTATGGGCGGCGCGCGATTGTTCCTGTATTTCACCATGCAGTCGAACGTGTGGATCGCCGTCCTCTGCGCCATCCTTCTCGTCCGTATGTTCCTTCGGAAAGGGAAAGAGTGTACGTCCCGGTGGCCTCCGCATCATTAAGACTATAAGGTGTCCCGCTCTCTGACCGGTGCGGTCTATTGCTTCGTTCTGGCACCCACGATGGCACACGCGTGGTCGCCGTCAAACGTGCTTCTCCACGTGGTAACGCCGCTCGCCTCCCTCGCGGATTATTTTCTCTTTGACGTAAAACAGGATCCCGCGCCCGAAAACCGACTTGCCCTCTACGCTTTGATCCCGCCGCTCTACTACGTCGTATTCGCGGGGATCGGATACGTCTGCAATTGGAAATTCGGTGCGACGAACTACCCCTATTTCTTCCTGAATTGGGGTTCTCCCGCGGGTGCGTTCGGTTTCTGCAACGAACTGCCGTTTATCGGAACCTTCTATTGGGTGGCCATTCTCGGCGTTCTCGTCTACCTGTTCGCCCGCCTGCTCCTCTTTGTTTCCCGCAAAATCGTATCCCGTAACCGCGAGAGTTGACACTCTTGCGGTTTTTCTGCAGAACGGTGACGATAAAATGCAAAAGATGTCTTGAACTTTCCGCACCGTTATGCTATAATTGAGAAAAATAAAATTAAGGAGAAAGAAATGGGTATCATTGTTTTGGCATATCTTGCCGTCGAGATCCTCATGTCCCTCGTCGCTTTCTGCCTCTACGGCAAAGATAAGAAAATGGCGGGAAACGGTACGGAAGTGAGAATCAAGGAAAAGACCTTGCTCGGTCTTGCGGCATTCGGAGGCGCTCCCGGCGCGTTCGTCGGCAGAATCGTTTTCCATCATAAGACGAATAAGATCTATTTTTCCTTTGTGATCTATGCGTCTTTGCTTCTTCAGGTCGCGGCGGCGATCGGAATCATTCTCGTAACGGGAGGTATCATCTGATGGGTAACGAACAGAAAACTTCTTTGGAAAAATCCCATTCCAAAGTATCCAATTTCAAACTCACTCTGCTTTGCCTTCTCGGCGCGATCGGCTATGCCGCACTCTTCTTCGGCATCGCTTGGCTCGTCGCAGGTGTGAAAGTCGCCATCGTCCCCTTGGCGGTCGGTGCCGTACTCTCCGTACTCTCTCTTATCGCCCTTCGCAAATTCGTCCGTTGATCAGATTTCAAAAATCGGTACGGCCGGCAACTTGTCTGCCGACTGTACCTTTTTTCTTACAAGGAGGCACTTATGGAACATTCACTGCTGTTTCTCGGTACGGCGGCTTACGACTTCTCTCCGAAACTTGAGGGAGAATGCCGTGACCGGTTCGACAACGATGCAAGACGCGCGTCCTGCGCCCTGCTCGACGGCCACATTCTGATTGATTGCGGTCCCCACTTGCTAGATTCTCTGCGTATCGCGAGGATCTCCGCGTCGGCGATCGACACCGTACTGTTCACCCACCTTCACTGCGACCATTTTCAGAAATCCTCACTCTCCGCGCTTGCCGAGGGCAGAGAACACCCCCTCGCCGTCTATGCGCATACAGATGCGGGAAACACGCTGTTGGAAGTCCCCGGCATCGCGTTTTCGCCCCTGCCGTTTGAAACGCCGGTCGGTATTGCCGCCGGAATGACCGTGACCGCCTTGCCCGCCAACCACGACAGCGGCTCGTTTCCCGAACACCTGCTCTTCGAGTCCCGCGACGGAAAGAGATTTTACTATGCGACGGACGGCGGTTGGATCCTCAATTCCGCCTACGCCCATCTGCGGGAACGCGGCACTCTGTCGCTGCTCGTCATGGATGGCACCGTCGGAGATTATGAGGGCGATTACCGCGCGGGTGAACATAATTCCATCCCCATGGTTCGCCTGCTTCTCAAGTCTTTTGAAACCGTAAAAATCATTGATACGGAAACAAAAGTTTACATTACGCACATTGCCCCCACCCTCCATGCCCCCCATGAACAAACCGAAAAGATCATGTCCGCGATCGGCGCACACACCGCCGCCGCCGGACTTTTAGTCAAGTATTAAGGAGAAAAAATATGCGACTATAATACGTTTCTTCTTGACAAACCCGCCGAAAAATTGTACAATAGAATAAAAAACGAAAGTGAGAGTTCAATTGATGACGGAAGACATCAAAATGAAACTCGGCTTCGGCTGTATGCGGTTGCCGATGACGGAAGATCAGGTGGATCTGCCCCAGTTCAAAAAGATGGTGGATGAGTATATCGCCGCAGGCGGCAACTATTTCGACACGGCGCACGGTTATATCGACGGAAAGAGCGAAAGCGCGTTGAAACCCGCCCTGACGGAACGTTATCCGAGATCCTCTTATCTGCTTGCGGACAAACTCAGCGGAAACTTCTTCGAGAAAGAAGAGGACATCCGTCCGTTCTTCGAGTCGCAACTTCATATCCTCGGTGTCGATTATCTCGACTTTTATCTGATGCACTCCCAAAACGCGGGGAATTACGAAAAATATACGAGAACCCACGCGTACGAGATCGGCGCGGAATTGAAGAAGGAAGGGAAGATCCGTTACCTCGGATTCAGTTTTCACGATAAAGCGGAAGTCCTCGATCGTATTCTCACCGATCATCCCGAAGTCGATTTTGTGCAGATCCAGTTCAACTATCTCGATTATGAAGATCCGGGCGTTCAGTCCCGCGCTTGTTACGAGGTGCTTCGCAAGCACAATAAACCCATGGTCGTGATGGAACCCGTCAAGGGCGGCAGACTCGCTCGCCTGTCGGAAAACGCCGGACGTTTCTACCGTGAACTCGGCGACCTCTCACCTGCCTCTTATGCCATTCGTTTCGCCGCAGGAATGGAGGGATGCGCCGTCGTCCTCTCCGGTATGAGCAACGAAGAACAGATGCTCGATAACCTTTCTTACATGAAAGACTTCAAGCCTCTTTCCCCCGCCGAGCGCGAGGCGGTTCTGAAAACGACGGATGTTCTGCGCAAAGAGGACACCGTCGACTGCACGGGTTGCCGTTACTGCGTAGCGGGATGCCCGCAGGGGATCCTCATTCCGGATCTGTTCACCGCCGTGAACGAGAAACAGGCGGATTTCTTCTCCGATAAAGGAAAGATCGCTTATGAAATAGTCATGGCTGACGGCTCCGGCAAAGCGTCCGATTGCGTGAAGTGCGGTGCGTGTGAGGAGATCTGCCCCCAGCATCTCAAGATCCGCCGTCTGCTCGGTAAAGTAAGATCGTATTTTGAATGATCGCATTCTCAAAAAATAATAAAAAACAGATTGGAGTTTTTTCAATGAAAAAGAAAGTCCTCGTTGCCCTCCCCGACAACAGCGAAGTCAAAAACACCTTCCTCCCCGAAGACCTGCGTGAGTATCTCGCAGAGCATTTCGACGTGGTTTACAATACTTCGACCAAGAATATGTCCAAAGCGGAACTCGGAGAAGCCATCAAAGACGTCGATGCCGTCATGACAGGCTGGGGTAACGCGAAATTCGATGAAGAAAGCCTTGCGGGAAACACCCGTCTGAAAATGATCGCCCACACCGGCGGTACCGTCGCAAGTTACGTCGAGGACGTCGCTTACGATATGGGGATCAAAGTCATCTCCGGCAACCTTCTTTACGCCGAGAGCGTAGCCGAAGGTACGATCGCGTATATGCTGATGGCACAGCGCCGTCTTCCCGAATACGTCTACAACGTCAGAAACGGCGGTTGGCGTATGCCTGCGGGAGAGGACGTCTGGGAATCTCTCATGGATAAGGAAGTCGGTATCGTCGGACTCGGCACCATCTCCCGTTTCCTCATTCCCATGCTTCACGCGCTCCGTTGCAAGATCCGCCTGTACTCCCACTACGATCCCGATCCCGTGTTCATGAAGCAGAACGGCGTTACCCGTTGCGGATTGAACGAAGTATTTGAAAAGTCCGATATCATTTCCGTCCATTCCGCCCTCAACGCGGAAAACCGCGGTCTGATCGGCAAAGAGCAGTTTGAACTCATCAAAGACGGCGCGCTCTTCCTCAATACGTCCAGAGGCGCGGTCCTCGATCAGGACGCCCTCATTGCGGAACTTCAGAAGAAGCGCTTCCGTGCCGTTCTTGACGTTTACGTCAAAGAGCCTCTCGAAGAGGACAGCCCCCTTCGTTCTCTCCCCAACGTATATTGCATCCCTCACAAAGCAGGACCTACGCTTGACCGCCGCGCGTTCATCACCAAAGCCGTCATCGACGATATGATCCGCTTCTTTGACGGAGAAGAATTCCTGACGCTCGAAATCACGAAAGAAATGGCAAAACGTATGACCAAAATGTAAGAGAAACGAGGGGTTCGCCCCTCGTTTTCACCGCATTTGAGAAAGGAAGAATCACAATGAAATTAGGATTCAGCACGGTCGCAGACGTGAATGCGACGGTGGACGAAGTCATTGAAGCCGCTCTTGCGAACGGCATCTCCAACGTGGAAGTCCGTCTTGATACCCAAAATCTGTTTTTCGGTATGACCGAAACATCGGAGATCGAAGCCGCAGCGGAGAAATTCCGCAAAGCAGGTATCACCGTTTCCGACCTCGGTGCCTCCATCACCGTCATCGGTGACAATCCGGGGTGCGTGGAAAAAGCGGCGTTCGTTATGCAAACGGCAAAGATCGTCGGTGCCAAGGGTTTCCGTGTTTTCCTCGCTCCTTTTTACCGGAAGTATTCCGATAAGAAACCCCATGATTACGACGGTATCGTCAAGACGCTCAAAGCGATGGCGGCACTCGCCGAAGAAACCGGGATTGAAGTGTGGATTGAAACGCATAACGCCTTTTCGACCGGCGCCGTTCTGAAAAAACTCCTCGCGGACATCGGCTCCGAGAAAGTGAAGATCATCTGGGATATTATGCATCCGTATGAACTCGGCGAGCAGCCGGACGAAACGGCTGAGTATCTCAAAGGCAAAGTCGCACACGTCCATATCAAGGACGGCGTGAAATATGAGGATCCCGATATGGCGACGATGAAATACACTGTCCTCGGAGAGGGAACCGTCCCCGTTCGCACGTGCCTTGAAGCGCTGAAAAAGATCGGTTTCGACGGCGTTCTCTCTCTTGAATGGGAAAAAGCATGGCGCCCCGAAATCGCCGACGTTTACCCGAATCTTTCCGATACGCTCGCGGCGTATGTGAAATATATCCGGACCGTCGGAAACGGCATAATCTGAAAACAAAACCGGAAAATGTAACAATCTTGCTACTGCTTTTCCTCATTTTGAGTGAAAAATAGCAAGATTGTTTTTTTATTGCGCTTTCGTTATCATTGACGCTGATAATAAAGAGAATCCCACGTTACCGGCATCGGTACGCAAACGCACGAGTTCGATCAGGTCGTTATCTTCAAAGGCGATCACCCGATTGGGATTACACCTCTGATGAGAATGCACGCGGATTTCTTCATTGACGATTTCACGCTTGAAACCGTAAGCGAATGATTTCTTTCGCAAAAGAGGAGGCTTTTCCGGAAGCCTCCTCTGATTTTTCTTCATGTTTCTTTTTCTTTTTGCGAAAAAGACTTGACATTTCGAAAGTTGTGTGCTATAATGTTGCCCGTGAGTTCGAAAGAGCCTATTATGGGGGAATTCCCGAGTGGCCAAAGGGGGCAGACTGTAAATCTGTTGTCTCTGACTTCGCTGGTCCGAATCCAGCTTCCCCCACCAACAAAAAACGCACTTTGCCCGCAAGGCAAGGTGCGTTTTTTAATGAAGTCGCCCCGATGGGGCTAATGAATGAAACGGAGAGAACGGGAGAAACGGGGGCGGCTTAACTTCATCAGGTGCGAAGCCCCCGTTTTCATTTTTCAGACAGAAAAGCCGAAAAACGACGTGTCCTTTGATCGTTCTTTCGAAATCGCTCTTTACTTTTCGAACGC
>JAKSPH010000078.1 GCA_024404975.1 Clostridia bacterium
TCCGCTTTGAGTTTCTGAAGGATCATTGCGGAAATTTCCTGAGGGGTGTAGTTCTTTCCTTCAATGTTGACTTTGTAGTCGGAACCCATCTCTCTCTTGATGGAGATGACGGTTTTGTCGGGGTTGGTAACTGCCTGACGCTTTGCTACCTGACCGACAAGGCGTTCGCCGTTCTTTGCGAAAGCGACGACGGAAGGCGTGGTTCTCGCACCTTCGGGGTTAGTGATAACAGTAGGTTCGTTTCCTTCGAATACGGCAACGCAAGAGTTGGTCGTACCGAGGTCAATTCCGATAATTTTTCCCATAATGAATAATCTCCTCTATTTAATGAAAATTTGTTAATCAGTTTGATTTGTCCGCCGAACGGTCAGTTGGCGGTTTTGACCATCGCGAAACGGATGATCTTGTTTCCTTTTTTGTAGCCCTTCTGGAACACTTCGAGGATCTCGCCTTCTCCGTGCTCGTCGTCCTCAACGTGCATGACGGCGTTGTGAAGTTGGGGATCGAAGGTGTCGCCGGTTTTTCCGAACTCTTCGACTTTGATCTTACCGAGCGTTGCGGCAACGGTGTTGACCACCATCTGCAAGCCCTCTTTGACTTTGTCGCCGTTTTCAAAGGCGGTCGCGCGCTCCAGGTTGTCGATGATGGGGAGAAGTTCCGCGACGGTGTCGGAAACCGCGCTGTCATAAAGCGCATCCTTCTCTTCTCTGGAACGGCGGCGGAAGTTGTCGTACTCCGCGGCAAGACGGAGGTATTTGTCCGTCTGCTCTTTCGCATCGGCATCCCGCTTTTCGAGTTCTTTCTTCAGCCGGTCGATCTCTGCCTGCAGAACTTCTTCCGCGGTGAGTTCTTCCTTGATTTCCGCTTTCTCTTCGGCGGTATTCTGTTCCTGCTTTTCTTTCTTATCCAAAACGAAAATGTCCTTTCCTATTCTTTCTCATTGCCTGGCTCTGTTTTACCGGGCAGAGTGCCAACCCCGTTTCCGAACAGAAGGTCGATTCCGTTCGCAAGGGAATTGATCATTCCGATGACCTTGGAATAGTTCATTCTGCGGGGGCCTATGACACCGACGGAGAGTTTCTTTCCGCCGAGATTGATATTCTTGTAAATGAGAGTCGTATTCGACATGGCGTCCGACTCATCTTCCGTACCGATATATACGTGGATATCGTCCTCAGCCGAACCGGGATGCGCCGAGATCACGTCGAGGAGTTTTTCCTTCTCTTCGATCACGCCGAGGAGGTTTCTGAACTTGCCCATATCGGAATATTCGGGATATTGAAGAAGTTTCGTCACACCGTCCACGCTGATATCCGCGGTGTCGAGTTCGCTCATCGTTTCGTAAATGACCTTGATCGCGGGATGCACCATCGCGCCGGAAGCACCCATCAGCGCCTCGATCCGCACGATGATCGGCATCGTGATCTCCTCGGCACTCAGATTGACGAGGTAGAGGTTCGCCGCATCGGTAAATCTGCGGAGATCTTCGGGCGAGAGGGAGAAGGAAAGATGGATGGTTTTGGTCTTGACGATCTCTCCTGCGAACATCATGACGAGCAGGAAATCTTTCTGAGAGATGAACACGCTGTCGAATCTCTCTACCCGCGCCTTTCCCGCACCGGTCTTGAACGCGATGCCCGTGTAATCGGTGAAGTTCGCTGCCAGGTGGGACATCTCATCGAGGATGCCGTCCATCTCGGTCAGTTTGTAACGGAGTTTCTCATTGATCTCGTCGATCTCCGAGCGTGTCGCGGTGTATTGGCTCACGAGGTAGTCCACGTAGAACCGATAGCCGAGTTCCGAAGGCACTCTGCCCGCGGAGGTGTGAGGCTGAACGAGATAACCCATCTCTTCGAGGTCTGCCATCTCGTTTCGGATCGTCGCGGGGGACGCCGAGATCGCCACGTCCTGGGAGAGGAACTTCGAGCCGACCGGCTCACCGTTGTTGATGTGCGCATCCACGATGGCACGTAAAATCTGTTTTTTTCGGGGTGTCAGTCTTTCGTCTTCCATGAGATACGCCTTTCTTTGGTTTTTAGCACTCAATGCGTTCAAGTGCTAACCTTGATGCCTATACTATACCCCTTTTTATTTATTTTGTCAAGTCCGGATGCGAAAAAAATTGTGAACAATTTGTTAAATCTTGCATTCCGGTACTCCGGGTGCTAACGAAAAAGGTCGAAAAGCGGCGATGCCGCCGTTCACGTCTTTTTGTTTTCCGCTCCTCTTTTCACGGAAAACGAAAAGACCGCGGCTTGTCTTGCCGCGGTCGGTGAGGAAACGTTTTTCGGTGATTCGGAGGGGAATTTTTCTTATTTTGCCGCTTTCGCACGGACTTCGTCAAGGCTTTCTCCGTCGGTGTGCGGGATGGCTTTCCATTTGACTTTCACAAAGAGGGCGATAAAGCAGATCGGCACGTACGTCATCATAAAGATGGGGAACGTGAAGGTGTAAAGCACTTTCTTCCATGCGGGCGCGTTGATCTTTTTCCATTCGGTGAGGGTGACGAAGAAGGCGACGATCAGCACCATGCCGTAAAGACCGAGCAGGACTTCCAGCGCGACGATCAGCGCCGCGGCACCGTTTCCGACCGCGAAATCAAGGATGATGCGCGCAATATTGACGGCGACGGAAGCGAGAGAGAGGATGTAGGCGGGTGCCACGCTCATGGAGAAGTCGTAGCAGGTGATGAACTTGCTTGAGAAGATCCCGCGGACAAGACCGCCGAAGTATTTGGCGAACACCTGAAGTCCGCCTTTTGCCCAGCGCAGACGCTGATTCCATGAGGCGAGGAACTTGCTCGGCTGTTCGTCGTAGAACATCGCGTCGGGGGCGTAACCGACTTTATATCCTTTGAGGATGTTGCAGATCATGAATTCCGTGTCCTCGGTCAGACAGTGGAAGGGCCAGCCGCCGCATTCCTCCTTGATTTTGTCGGAGAATAAAAATCCCGTTCCGGCGAGGACGGCGGAAGATCCGATGGCGGCACGTGCGCCGTTCAGATAACGGCAGTCGCGTAAGAACCACATACCCGAACCCGCGGAGATCCACGAGTCGGCGTAGTTTTTGGAATTGCGGTAGGAGGTAACGATCTCAAAACCGTCGGAGAAGGTCTTGTTGATCTCGGTGAGGAAATCGGGTTCGGCGAGGTTGTCGGCATCGAAGACGACGAAGGCGTCAAAGGCGTGCTTGCCTGCCGTTTCGTCGATGTTTTTCAAAAGGGCGTCGAGCGCGTACCCTTTTCCGATCGCGGAGGTGTCGTGGCGCTCGAATACCGTGGCACCGTGCGCTTCGGCGACTTCCACCGTTTTGTCGGTGCAGTTGTCCGCCATGACGAAGATCTTCCGCTGATCGGCGGGATAGTCCTGCGCGGAAAGACTGTCGATCAGATTTCCGACGACGGCTTCCTCATTGTGGGCGCAGATGAGAACGGCGATCTTATGCACGGTCGTTTCTTTGTGCGGTTTCGGTTTGGCGAGCAGGGTGATCGGAATGTATAATATAAACTGATATGAGTAGCAGAACAGAAACAGACCGCAAATCACAAGATTCACGATACCGAGAATGTTCAGAACGGTTGATAGCATAGTACTCCCTCGATTCCGGGTGATATCTTATTGTAGCATATAATGTTGCGAAAAGAAAGAGATTTTGCCCGATTTCATAATTTTTCATAATGTCGAAAACGGTCGGGAAGCACTATTGACAAAGCGGGGGTTTCATTCTATAATATAGTAAAAATGCAACGGAGGAGATATGAAACGGCTTTTGTGCCTGTGTGTGGCTTTGTGCCTGCTGACGGTTTGTTTCGGTTTTTGCGGCTGCGGTAAGGAGCCGGAGCCGAAGACACGGCTTTATTACGAATATTTCGACACGGTATGCACCGTGTACTCCTACCGCGACGAAACGGACGGTGAGTTTGAGGAAAACGCGGAACTCTGCCGATCCTTACTTCGGGAGTATCACGAACTTCTCGATATTTACAATGAATATGAAGGAAAAGTGAATCTGGCGACGCTGAACCGCACGGCGGCGGGGGGTGCCGTGGCAGTTTCCGACGAACTCTTCGCGTTTCTGACCTTCACCGCCGGCGTGGCGGGCGCGACCGGAGAAACCGTATCTCCGACGGTCGGCGCTCTGACCTCGCTCTGGCACGAACAGAGAGTGATCGCGGATGAGGGCGGGACGGCTTCCCTGCCGGACGAAAACGCTTTGGCAGAGGCGAAAACGCATATTTCCCTGTCTTCGCTTGTCCTCGACGCCGAGGCGAAAACCGTGTACTTCTCCGATCCCGCGCTGAAACTCGACGCGGGCGCGTTCGGAAAGGGCTACGTTCTCAAACGGACTGCCCAAGCGCTGACGGAAAAGGGCGTAACCTCCTATCTTCTCAACTACGGCGGGAACGTTCTTGCCGTCGGCGGGAAACCTTCGGGAGAGGCGTTTCACGTAGGGATCCGCTCTCCGTTTGAGGGACGGAGTTATCCTGCGGTCCTCTCGATGAAAGACACCGCCGTGGCTTCTTCCGGCTCCTACGAGCGCAAACTCACGGTGGGCGGGAAGACCTATTCTCACGTCATTGATCCCGCGACCGGCTACCCGCCGGAACGCTTTGCCTCCGTGAGCGTCGTCTGCGCGGATGCCGCCGTCGGAGATGCTCTTTCCACCGCGCTTTACTGTATGACGGAGGAGGAAGGACAAAAACTTCTCTCCGGGATCAAGAGCGCGGAAGTCCTTTGGATCGGCACGGACGGCAGGGTTTCATACACTTCCGGACTGCCGGATCTTGCCGATTTGAAATAACCGTTCCGCCCGTTTCGACGCGTCGGATTTTTCGCCGAAAAACGGTCGGATCCTGCCCCGCCCCGAGAGCCGGACTCTCCGGGCGGGGATTTTTATATGCTCGATAATGCAAGCAATAGTTTACATAATTGACAAATAAATAACGATCGGCACTGCTTTTCGTGAATTATTTAACGAAAAAAACGCCGTTTTCGGACACGAATCGCAAAAAATGTGAAAAAAAGCGAAAAATGCGTTTTTTGCCGCCGTCCGTTCCCTTGACTTTATATATTAAATCATATATAATAAATAGTGCTGAATTTTAATGTGTAAGACAAACATAAGAAAGGAATCGTTATGTTACGTCATCTTCTCGGAACTACTCACGTTCCCCATCTGAAGAATACGGCTGCCATGCCCGCTGTACGGATGCCTGTGCCGAAAGAAGTGCTGATCCCCATGTCCATGCATATCGGCGCTCCCTGCACGCCCACCGTAAAGCCCGGCGATAAAGTTACCGTAGGTCAGAAGATCGGTGAAGCGGGTGGTTACGTATCATCTCCCATCCATTCTTCGGTTTCCGGAACCGTTACGAAAATCGAATCTTTACTTACTTCTTCCGGCAGAAGCACCGTTGCGGTCCGCATCGAGTCCGACGGGCTGATGACCCCCTGCCCCGACCTCAAAGTCCCCGATATCCACGACTTCGACAGTTTCAACGCTGCCGTCCGTGAGAGCGGTCTTGTCGGTCTCGGCGGTGCCGGATTCCCCGCCGCCGTCAAGTTTGACGCGGAGAAGAAAGGGCTGATCAAACACGTCGTTCTCAACGGCGCGGAATGTGAACCCTACATTACTTCCGATACCCGGACGATGCTCGATCACGCCGATCTGCTCTTTGACGGTGT
Organism: Clostridia bacterium; assembly: GCA_024404975.1. Classification (GTDB taxonomy): domain Bacteria; phylum Bacillota; class Clostridia; order Oscillospirales; family CAG-272; genus UBA1740. Next base: position 5,685 of record JAKSPH010000078.1, read on the forward strand.
AAAACTTCTGATGCAGTATCTGAGCGCGGAAGATTACGTCATCGGTATCGAGAAGAACAAACCCGAATGTATCGAAAAACTCACCGCGGTCTTTGCCGATGAGCCGAGAGTGAAGGTCATTGCCCTCCCCGACACCTACCCGCAGGGCGGTGAAAAGATCCTCATCCACAACACCTTGGGACTTACCGTGCCGGAAGGAAAACTTCCCGCCGACGTCGGTTGCGTGGTCATGAACGTGACGTCCCTCGCCTTCCTCGCCTCCTACGCAAAGACGGGAATGCCTCTTGTTGAAAAGTGCCTGACCGTGGACGGTTCCGCGATCCCCGCACCCAAGAACGTCATTGCCCCCATCGGTACGCCGATCGCCGACGTCATCGCTTTTGTCGGCGCGACCGAGGATATCGGAAAGGTGCTTTACGGCGGCCCTATGATGGGAGTTTCCGTTTTCGCGCTGACCGATCCCGTTCTGAAAAATACCAACGCGCTG
>JAKSPH010000079.1 GCA_024404975.1 Clostridia bacterium
TCGACGGAGTCTTTCCTTTGTCAGAATAAAAATATATATCGTGCATCCGTGCTGATCGCACCCGTACCTTACGCGGGAAGCGAGTTTGAAAAACAGATCCTCGACTACGCGAAAGCGGGAAATAAAGTGATCTTCTACGGCTCTCTCGGCAGAGCGGGAAAAGAATTCCTCGACTTCTTCCGTCTGACGCTCTGCGACGGAGAACACGGCGAGTTCGCGCTCAAAGCGGACGGGAAAGACGCCGGAACCGTCAAGCACGATCCCCTCGTTTCGGGCGGTGAACTCAACGCGATTTCTCCCGACGCTTACGCCACGGCCGGCAAATACGCCGCCGCCGTCAGAGAGCAGAACGCCGTTTACCTCCGCGCGACGGTCAGCGCAGATCTCGGCGGCAGACTTCTCGAACCGCATGACGAAAAGCGCTACACGATCTGCGAAACCCTGCTTTGCGATGCCCTCTGCCGTCTTGGCTGGGAAGTCAGACTCGACCGCAAAGCCGGTACGGAATATCCCAAAAATATGATCCACCGCCACGACAACGCGTACATCTTCTCCGTTTACACGCCGTCCACCACGGTGAAAACGCTCTTGAAAACTCCGCTCGGAGCTCCCATCCTCGACGGTTACGACACCGTGATGGAAAACGGCTACGCGACGTATTATTTCCCGAAAGCGGAGCATCGCGAGTGCCGTGTGTTCGTCGAACAGGAATCCGGCATCGTGGGTGTCAAAGAGATGCAACCCGTCAGCGCACAGTTCCGCCGCAGGATCGAACTCCACGGCTTGCAGAACGCGACCGTGCGTTTCTTCCCCGAAAACTACGCGAAACGGAACACCGTCGCCGTGCTGAACACCTATCTCGACCACGACTTCGTGGAGGGATCGGATCCCTTTGACGGCGGGATCGTCGAGAAAGACGGACTTTGCTTTTTTGAAGCGCGCGGCGTGACCGGACAGATGATCTTCTCACTTCCTTACCGGGAGGGAGAAAGCCCGATGGAGAACGACGGCTTCGGTCCGATCAAGCTTGTGTGAAGTTCGTTCACAAAAAACCGCTTGATTTTTCACTTTCGGTTTTGTATAATAGGAAAAAACGGGAGTTATCATGGAAAACGAAACCTACATCAACGTGCGAACCGCGTCGGGTATCGTAAGGATTCCGAGATCCGCGGGCGGTTCCGTCAAAAAGCCGCTTGAAAAGAAAAAGACCGCGAAGGGCAGCGGCATTGCCGTGTTCGGTATCGGACTTTGCGCCATTTCCGCGCTCTTCTCCGCGATCGTCTACTGCCTTGCCCAACTTCAGTACGCCTCCGTTCTCGGCGAAACGTTTGAAAAAACGGCAAAAAGCATCGCCTCTGTTCTTGAAGCGATCGGCATCCGCCGGACGTTCGTTCTGACCAACCTCGAGTATTGGACGATCCTGCTTGTCGGTGCCGTTCTCGCACTCTTCGCCGCCGTCATCGGCGTGTCGAGATTCGTTTTCTACGCACGCAACGCGAAGAAAGGACTTCGCGCGGGTGCCGCGCTTCTGTTCGGTATCCTCTCGCTCCTCTTTGCGATCGGCGCCTTGCTCTGTGTCGGCGAAACCGTGTTGCTCCTTCTGATCGCCACCGGCGTTCTGTAAACCGCATTTTCCCGAATAACCGTCAAATACCGGCAAACCTCAAACGGGTTTGCCGGTATTTTTTTACTGTCGGACTGTGAAGGATTTGCCGTTTCCTTTATTTTATTATCTTCCCGCACGAAGCGGAAGGGGATCCGGCACGAATTTGAAAAATTTACACTTTTTTACAAAAACCTCTTGACAAATTGTGTAAAGTAGTGTAAAATTGTGTCAAATTCAAATACAGAAAAGGAAGTTTCGACAGATGGAAATCACCGAAATCGTAACCATCACCGAATTTGCGGGTCTGCTGAAAAAGAGCCGGCCTACCGTCTACAAGATCCTGTCCGATTACGGAAGAGGAAACCGCGCGGATATCCCGACGCCCATTCTGAATCTGCTCGATGCCGTGAAGGAAGAAAAAATGACAAAAGCCGGACTGTATGCCTATTGCGAAGAAAACTTCTGTTCCGCGGCGGCGGAGGAAACGCAGATCGGCGACATCACAAGACTTTTGATGCAGAACCGCGACGTCCTCGATCTCAAAAGGATCCTCGCATTTATTCAAAAAGAAGTGGAGAGAAAAAGAAGATGAACGAAGAATTCAGATTTGAAAAACTCAATAAAAACGAAGAAACGGTTTTGATCAACACCTTTGCTTACTATCGGCTTCTCCGTGATTTTGAAAGGGTGGAGAAAAAGATCGGGGAGAACGAGCCGAAGGACTATTCGGCAGATCCCGTGCTGAAAAAGATGTGGAAAAAGAACGTCGTCAATCCCATTCGGCGTGTGAACACTTCCGATCTTTCCGAGAGGAAACAGAAGATCTTCGAGCGGACCGAGGAATTCCTCTCCCGCGTACAGAGCGGGGAATTCGACGAGGCCGCCGCAAAGGACGAAGCACTGTTGAAAGAAAAGACGGAAAAGATCTTCGAGGACGACACAAGCGGAGTGAAACGCCTGTTCTTCGCCCTGACGCTCTTTGTCGTCGGCAACGCCGTCACCTACGAGGATAAAGAAGGTACGCTCGCCGACGTGTCGCGTATTCTCTTTGACGATGAAACCCGCATGAGCGCCCTCGGCGAGGCACTCTCCGAGAACTATTCCGCCCTCAACGGCAAAGGGTTCACGGAACTCGAAAAAGGGCTTGTCGCCGGCGTCGGTCTGTCCCTGATCGTCGCGTCCGTCGCCGTTCCCGTTCTCGCCGTCGGAAAAGCGGCAGGCTCCGCCTGCATCACGAGCGTCCTCGCCCAACTCGGTCACAGTGCTTCCGGCGTGATCACGGCAGGCGTGCTTGCGGTCGAGAAAGCCACGCTGATCGCAGGGGTGTCCTTGCTCGGTATCACTCTGCTCGGCGCGGGGATCGAAACCGCCGTGAGAGAGGAAAAGACCAAGGCGGCGTTCCGCAAACTCACGCCCACGGATCTGAAATTCCTCTTTGCCGTCAACGCGACGGTTTTGCAGCAACTGAAATCCACGATGGACGCGGAAACCTACAAAAACTCGCTCAACGGATGCCTCGACGAGATAGATTTCCTGCGTTCGGATGCCCAGTATTTGCTTCTCGCGGAACGCATCGATGCCGCGGACAACAAGGCGAAGATCGAGACCTGCAACCGCATGGTTTCGAGAATGGCGGCGATCGTCGGGATCTGACCTTGTCAAAATGACCAAAAACACAATTCGACCGGGAGGGAAACTCCCGGTTTTTTTGTTTAGTATTAACGAAAAAATACAAATAGTGAGGAAAAGAATTGATTTTTAATTACAAAAATATTATAATGAAAATACCTAATAAAAGAAGGAGTATGGTTGTGAAAAATAAGCACAATATTCTTGCTTTGCTATTGCTTTGCCTCACCTTGTGCCTTGTTTTGTCTGCCTGCGGTAAAAATCCGCCCGAACCTGCGCCCGACGGCGACAATGAGTATTCCGTTACGTTCTCCGTAAACGGAACCGACACCGTCGTCAAAGTTGCGGCAGGACAGATCCCCGAGTTTACCGGTTCTACCGAGAAACCCGATGACAGTGAACACGCGTACAAATTCATCGGTTGGGACAAAGAGATCGTTCCGGCAACTGCCGATACGACTTACGTCGCGCAGTATCAGACGCTCGGTCTTGCGACCGTTACCGTCCGTTGGTATCTCGCTGACGTGCAGGTCACCTACACCGCACATGAGGGCGAAACGCTGACCCCTCCGTCTGAATTCTCGGAGCATCCGCAGACCGCCGAAAAGAACTTCACCTTCGTCGACTGGACGATCGGCTCGGAGAAAACGACTGTTCTTCCGACCGTCGATGCTGCCATGGTCGCGCAGAAAAATCTCGTCATCCGCGGAAACTACACGTCCGTTGCCCGTGAATACAAGGTTACTTTCATGAACAACGGTGCTGTCTGCTACGAAACCACCGCGAAATTCGGTGAAAATCCCGTCTACCAAGGCGACAAACCCACCAAAGCCGGTCTGAACTTCGCCTTCTGGACGAACGCATTTTTGCCGGTTAAAAATGACGTTACCTGCGAAGCCGTATTTGCAAAACTCGATCCCGAACAGATCGCCTACGCGTACTCCGTTCCGCTGATGGCATATGCCGGTTCCAGCGACAACAGCGGCGATATGATGAAGAAGGGCTCTTCCGTTCTTTACATGGCAATGGAAGTCCGTGCAAATCCGAACGGCGCGGGAGTATTCGTTGACCGTATTCTCGAACACCTGCGCAACTTCATCAAACCCGGTAACACTCCTTACTTTGATCTCGAACCCTATTGGAACTACGTGAACGTTACTTCCGCCATCACGGTATGTAAGTTTACGCCTGAGATCTGGAACAAACTCACCGCGGACGAGAAGGACGCGTATGACTTTATCATGAAGTCGTTTGCTTACGTTCTCGCGTTCGGTACTTCCGATCAGAACAACTATTCGACCGGCCCGGGTTTGATGGGTAACTTCGGCAAAGGCTGGAACCCCAACTACAAACTCGCCAACGTCGTTCCCATGCTCTTCGTCGGAAAGTATTTCGGCGGTGCGGCGAAAGTAGACGAAATTCTTGCCGCGTTCAGCTACGATGATACCGTCGCACAGTTCAAAGAGAGAGGATTCACCCGTGCGTATGCCCGTTGGACGACCGAACCCGCTGACGGACGCCCTGCTCCTAAGGAGTTCATGGAGAACGGCGGTCCCGCATATCTTGCGAAGCGCGATGACTCCACCGGACGTCTTTCCACCGAGGGCGGCGAAGCCGCGGGAACCGGTGCCGGCGTCAGAGTCAAGTACAAATATCAGGGCTACACGCTGGATAACGTAGCAGGAATCTTCAACTTCCTTCTTGCCGACAACTATGCCGGCGGAAACGTCATCAACGACTCTTCTACCATTTCGAACGGTAAATATACCGAAAACAATTTCCTCGATAAGAATCACACCAAACTCACCGAAAAAGAAACCGCACTGATCGGTACACTCAAAGCGTACTTCCCCGTAATGGAAGAAACCGACGGCGTCAGAAAATTCAAGACCGACGCGCTCGGCAACTGGATCGTTGACACCACCGTATCTTCTCCCGTTGCAGGTCTGCCCGGTATGATGAAAGAGATGAAATCCGGCGACGGCGGCGACGGCACGCACGGCGGAGATATCCGTGTCAGCTGCTCTTACGGTGTCCACGACTTCATTATGATCGTCGACGCTCTTGCCGCAATGGAAGAACTCGGTATGTACGACATCACCGAAGGTGCCAATGTGAACTACCTGCGTCTTGCGTGGGTCGGCAACACGGACTTCATTTTCAAGTATGCTCACGGTTACGTTTCCTTCAGCTTGGGTAAGGGCTACACGAGCCTTGAAAACACCGGCGACGGTTACCTCATCTGGAAGAGCTGGTGGAATACCAAGTTCGGTCATTACACCTACGAAACTCTGCCGGAGGGCATTGAAGAACCTCCTGTAGATCCCACGGCCCCCATCGTATTCGACTTTGAAACCAGCAGACCGGAACTTTCCGCACGCGGACTTGAAACCGGTGCATCCAACACCATCGTTGACGGCACACTCCGCATCGAAGGCTTTAAGACTTATCACAACACCATTATCAAGAATTTGTTTGCCAATGCGACCGAAGGTCAGGCATACCGTCTGTCCGTGAAGTACAAACTCGTTCAGAGAATCGGTACTGCGGAAAAATCCACCTTCTCTGTGAACTACACGAAAGAAGAACGTTATTCCGCAGGTGCCCTTCTCGTTATTACGGCAGCCGAAGTCGGTGAATGGCATACCGAATCCGTAGAATTCGTTTTGACGCTCCCCGTATCTACCGTCTTGGATCTTTCCATCGTTTCCAACGGTCTCGGTGATGGAACTTCCGACGGAGCTCACTACATTCTTCTGATCGATGAGATCGTTCTCACCCCGATCGAAGAAGTTACTCCCGTTGAAGTCGAAGATCAAGTCGTTCTTGAAGAAAAGTACGAT
>JAKSPH010000008.1 GCA_024404975.1 Clostridia bacterium
CTATTCTACGAAATGCCTTTTTATTTCGTGTCCATTGCCTTGGGTTCACTTCATCCGGAAGGATCTGCCCGGTCTTTATTTTTTCTGTTCGAGGACTTATGAATATCAATGAAAAACGTCCGTTTCTGGCGGACAAGCGGGGATGCCTGCTCCTCGCTCTGATCTATACGTTCCTTTGGGGAAGCGCCTTCCCTCTTGTCAAGATCTGCATGGATGCCTTCGGCACCGCAGACGGCGCAAACGCCTCCAAGTGCTTGGTCGCGGGACTGCGCTTCACCATTTCGGGCGGCGCGCTCCTGCTCATCTGTCTGTTCCGCAGGAAAAAGGACACCCCCGCCGAAGAGCCGGTTTCTCTGAAAAAATCCCTGCCCGCCGTCCTGCTCTACGGTTTGCTCGCAACGGCGTTGCAGTACGGGCTGACCTATATCGGGCTTTCCTACGTGGACGGCTCGCGCGCCGCGGTCTATGACCAACTCGCCGTGTTCTTCGTCATCCTGTCAAGCGGTCTGTTCTTCCGCGACGACAAACTGACCTTGCCGAAGATTCTCGGCTGTATCATCGGCTTTGCCGGTGCGGTCATGGTCAGCATCACCGGCTGGTCGCTCTCCTTCTCGTGGGGAGAAGGGCTTCTCGTCCTCGGTGCGGTCGTTCAAGCCGCCGCCTGCCTGCTCGCCAAACGTGTTTCCGGCGTAACCTCTCCGTTCGTTCTGATCGGCGGAGGACAGTTCACGGGCGGTGCCGTCCTCATCCTCGGTTCCCTCGCTCTCGGCGGAAATCTCCCGCAATTCAATGCTACGGCGTTCGGAAGTCTTGCCGCCCTCGCGTTCATCTCCGCCGCCGCGTACGTTCTCTCCGTCATGCCTTTGAAATACCATCCCGCCTCGGAGATCTCCGTATATAATCTTCTCATTCCCGTGTTCGGCGGCATCATGTCCGCGGTCATCCTGAAAGAGCAGATCTTTTCCGCAACTTACCTTCTCGCCGTCGCGCTCATCGTCGCCGGTATTGCGCTCGTCAACGTGCAGATCAGAAACCGCAAATGAGTTTCCGCGCAGCCGGAAACCTCCCTACCGCCTTTTCAAAAAGTGCTGCACTTGACAGTATCATTCACCATGTATATATTCCAATCCATATCGCAACAAAAGTCGACGTTTTTTTCTACGGGGAACGGGGTCACTTCCGGTACTCCGTCGGGGTTTTGCCGAAGGACGATTTGAACGCCACCGTGAATTTGCTCTGATTCTCGTACCCGACCGCGGCGGCGATCTCCGCGACGGACATCTCCGTTTCCCTCAAGAGGCGCCCCGCTTCCTCCATGCGGTGCTGTTTGACGTGCGCGGAGAGCGAGTCGCCGTAGACTTTACGGAACACGGTTTTCAGCGTGGTCGGATTAATATGGAAACGGTAAGAAAGTTCCTCGATCGTGATCCTTTCCCCTATGTGTGAGATCAGATACTCGTGTATTTCGCGCACAACTTCCGCAGAACTCCCGCCATCCGCGCGGGGTTCTTTTTTTGGGCAGGAGATCTCCATCATCGCCTCCATCATACGGTGCAGAAGTCCCGCTTCCCCCGTGTCAGCGGCGCGGTAGTACACTTCTTTTCCGTCACGACGGGAAACGATCAGTCCGCATTCTTTGAGCAACCGCAGGTGGTGAGATGCGGCAGGGCTGGTCATTCCGAGCCACGCGGAAATATTGATAACACACTCCTCTCTGTGGCAGAGGAGCCAAAAGATCTTCAGACGTGTCGCGTCGGACAGAAGAGAAAAGACTTCCGCCGCCCCCTCGACATGCTCGTTGGAACAGAGCTCTTTCTGCAAAGTGCCGAGGGTGTCATGGGTTCCGTGGTCGTGCGGTAAATGCGTATCGTTCATCGTTTTATCCCCAAAAGATAAGAATTTGATCCGAAAAGACGGATTTTGCGAAAAAGGATTGATTTTCCTCTGATTATCATTATACTATAATTATAACGATTAAGCAAGTCCTTAATTGATAAAGTGAGGGAAAATCATGAAAAAGATCTATTCTATCGAAGTTGACTGCGCAAACTGTGCGCGTCTTATGGAAGAAACCGCAAACAAAGTCGAGGGGGTCGCCATGGCGACCGTGAATTTCATCGCGCAGAAAATGACCGTGGAATTCGCCGACGGCGCAGACGAGAAAAAGACGATGAAAGCCGTCTTCAAAGCGTGCCGCAAAGTCGAACCCGACTGCGAGATTGAATTCTGATATGACAAAGAAGCAAAAGAAACTGTTTGTCCGGATACTCATCGCCGCGGTGCTTTTCGTCGCGCTCAAATTCATTCCCGACGGCGGGACGGTACTGTACGTTCTGCGCACCGGGCTGTCGTTCCTCGCCTTTGTCACGGTGGGTTACGACGTGTTGCGGAAAGCGGCGCTCGGTCTGTTCGGCACCAACATATTCAGCGAAAACCTGCTGATGTCGGTCGCGACGTTCGGCGCGATCGTGCTGGAAGCGGTCGGAGGCGGCAGTGACTATTCCGAAGCCATCGCCGTCATGCTCCTCTATCAGATCGGCGAACTGTTCCAGAGCATCGCCGTCGGCAAGAGCAGAAAGAGCATCACCGCTCTCATGGACATCCGCCCCGACGCGGCGAACCTGCTCAAAGACGGCGAAGTCGAAACCGTTTCTCCCGACGGCGTGCCGATCGGCTCTCTGATCCTCATACGCCCCGGTGAAAAGATCCCGCTCGACGGTTCCGTCGTTTCGGGTTCCTCGACGGTGAACACCTCGGCGCTGACCGGTGAGAGCGTTCCCCGCACCGTGCGCGAAGGCGACGGCGTGATCAGCGGATGCATCAATCTCACCGGCACTCTCACCGTGAAAACCGAACGCGAATTTGCCGAATCGACGGTTTCCAAGATCCTCGATCTCGTCGAAAACGCGAGTTCGAGAAAGTCGAGATCCGAGGATTTCACCGCCAAGTTTGCCAAATACTACACCCCCGCGGTGGTGTTCTCCGCCCTTGCCCTCGCCCTGCTCCCTCCTGCCGTTTCGGCGCTTCTCGGAGGGGAGGCGGCGTTCGGCGTGTGGATCTACCGCGCCCTGACCTTCCTCGTCATCAGTTGCCCCTGTGCGCTCGTCATCAGCGTTCCTCTGACCTTCTTCGCCGGACTCGGCGGTGCGGGCAGGGAGGGCATCCTCATCAAAGGCTCCAATTATCTCGAAACTCTCTCCCGCGTGAAAACGGCGGTGTTTGACAAGACGGGAACGCTGACCGAAGGCGTGTTTGAAGTCGCGGAGATCCTGCCCGACGGGATTTCCGAAGAAGAACTGCTGTTCTGCGCCGCGCACGCCGAAGTGGATTCCACGCACCCCATCGCCGCGAGTATCGCCCGCGCCTACGGAAAGCCGACCGACAGAGCGCTCGTCCGCGAAGTGAAGGAACTTGCGGGACACGGCGTGATCGCGGAGATCGACGGAAAGACCGTTGCCATCGGTAACGCGAAACTTATGAAAACCCTCGGCTTGTCCCCCGCGGTTCCCGCAAAGGTCGGCACGGTGGCACACGTTGCGATCGACGGCGCCTACCGCGGCTGCCTCGTGATCTCGGACAAAGTAAAACCCACCGCGAAAGCGGCGCTCTCCGACCTCCACGCCCTCGGTGTGGGCAAAACCGTCATTCTGACCGGCGATGCCAAGCAAACGGCGGAAGCCGTTGCCGCGCAAGTCGGTGCGGATGAAGTGAAAAGCGAACTGTTGCCGGACGGCAAAGTGGAAGCCGTGGAAACCCTGCTTTCGGAAATGAAAAAAGGCGAGAAACTCGCCTTCGTCGGTGACGGTATCAACGATGCCCCCGTGCTTTCACGCGCGGACGTCGGCGTGGCAATGGGTGCGCTCGGAAGCGATGCCGCGATCGAAGCGGCAGACGTCGTTCTGATGGACGACGATCCCAAGAAGATGGCACGCGCCGTGAAGATCTCCCGCAAGTGCCTGGCAATCGTTTACGAAAACATTGTCTTTGCCATCGCGGTGAAACTCGCCTGCCTTCTTCTCGGCGCCCTCGGCTACGCGGATATGTGGGCGGCAATCTTCGCCGACGTCGGCGTGATGGTACTCGCCGTTCTCAACGCGATCCGCGCCCTCCGTGTCAAAGAAGAAAACCGCATTGTAAAAAGTTAAGAAATATTTACAAAAAACACCCTTTCAGAAAATCCGAAAGGGTGTTTTTTATTAATGAGGAAAAGAGATAACGTTGGAAAATCAGCCCTCAAATGCCGCTTTATCGCAAACAATGGTCACGTTGGGGTGGAGTTTGAGCAGGGTGGCGGGAATGGCGGTGGTAACGGTGTCGTCTTTGAGTGCTTCAATGGCGGCGTGTTTGTTCTTGCCGTTCGCGAGGAGGAGGATCTCCTTCGCTTTCATGATCGTGCCGATGCCCATCGTCAGCGCGTGTTTCGGAACGCAGTCGGGGGAGTCGAAGAATCTCGCGTTTGCCGCTACGGTGTTCTCCGTCAGAGCGGTAACGTGGGTATTCACGCAGAGTTTATCGTCCGGCTCGTTGAACCCGATATGACCGTTCTGACCTATGCCGAGCAACTGCACGTCCATGTAGCCGACTTCAGCGATCATGGCTTCATATGCCTTCGCCTCCGCCTCGCCGTCCTTCGCCTCGCCGTTGGGCAAGTGGGTGTTCTCACGGGGGATGTTGATGTGGTCAAAGAGATTTTTTCTCATAAATCTGACGTAACTGTTCACATCGCTCTTGAGAATGGGGTAGTATTCGTCGAGGTTGTAGGTTCTCACGCGGGAGAAGTCTGCCTCGCCCTTGCGGTACGCCTCGATCATAAGGCGGTACATTCCGACCGGAGTCGAGCCGGTCGCAAGTCCGAGAAGGAGTTCGGGTTTATTTATGATTCTGGAAAGCAGGAAGTCCGCACCCGCCTTCGCCATTTCTTTTTCGTCGTTAACAACAATCCAATTCATCATAATGTACCCGTTATATCTGTTATTTTTTATGCTCTGGAAACGTAGGTTTTCAGATTTTCAAGTCCTTTGGCAATGCCCTCAATGCAGTCGCCGGTACCTTCGTATTCCACGGAAAGGAAGCCGTCGTAACCCGCGCGTCTGAGGATGGCAACGCACTGCTCGACGGGAATGTCGCCCTCGCCGATCGCACAACCGACAAGCGTGTTCATCCCTCTCGTCGTCAGACAGTGACTGTTTGCGGGAGAAAGTCCGAACGGGCGCTTGATGAAATCTTTGGCATGGGCGTGGATCGCGTAGGGGGCAAGTCGGGAAACCGCAGTGACGGAATCTTCATCCACGCAGGCGAAGTTTCCGATGTCCACGAGAAGCCCGTAGTTCGGGTGGTTCACGGCGTTATAGAGCCGTTCCACACGGTCGGAATCCTGCGCGGTGTAACCGTGATTCTCCGAGCAGGTACGGATGCCGAGCGTTTGGGCGTATTCCGTTACACGGCGGGCGTTCTTCGCCATCACGGGAAGCATCTGATCGAACGACATCACTCTGCCGTCGGGCGATTTTCCCCAATAGCATACGTCGTGGCGCATGAGTTTCGCGCCGAGGGCGGCGGCAACTCTCACCTGTCCGCAAAGGCGCTCGACCTCCGCGTCCGCTTCCTTCCCGTCGGGGCGGTAGAGGTTTGCACCGACCGTGTAAGCCACGATCTCGATGCCCACCCGATTTGCCTCGGCGCGGATCTCTTCCGCGTAGGCGAGTTGATCGTCAAGCGTTGCTTCCGCTTTCGGGGAAAGGTCGATAAACTCGATCCCCTCAAAGCCCATTTCTTTTGCTTTTTCGATGCAGGATACCTGTGTCAGTTTCCCGCTGTTGATATACTGCTGGAACGAATAGGACGAAACGGAAAGTTTCATATTTTATCTCCCATCAATTCATAGTTTTTCCGGTGCTTACGCAGAGCCGTCGGGGGTGCGTCGGGATGCCGTTTTCAGATCAGACCGTTCAGGAAATCGACGGCGCGCCGGATGTCCGCCGCGGGATTTTCACCGACTTCACGCTCGATGGTGAGGAAGCCGTGATATCCGATCTCACGGAGCGCGTCAAGGTAGGTCGGGAAGTTGACTTTACCCTCGCCGAGCGGGACTTCACGGAAGAACGTGATGCCTGCGATGTCCTCGGGTTCGGGCGTTACGCCGTAGATGAATTCGGGGTTGGTCTTTTGCAGCATAATGCCGTCTTTTGCGTGGGTGTGTACGATGTAGTCTTTCAGATTGTGAACCGCCGCGACGGGATCGTCGCCGGAAACCATAACAAGGTTCGCGGGATCGAGGTTGACGCTGACGCCCTTGGAACCGAGTGAATCGAGGAATCCTTTCAGCACTTCGGATTTTTCGGGACCGGTTTCAACGGCAAAACGTGCGTTTACACTGTCCGCATATTCTGCGAGCGCGTGGCAAGCCTCCTGCATGACCTTATATCTTTCGTGATTTTTATCAGCGGGAACGACACCGATATGCGTCGTGATGACGTTCGTGCCGAGTTCAAGCGAGAGATCAACGATCCGCTTGGATTTTTCGATCAGAGCGGGGTTGAGTTCGGCATTGCCGAAGCCGCGGCCGAGGTCGCCGCAGATCGCGGAGAAAACAAGACCGTTTTCTCTTACGGTGGAGATGAGTTCACGTTTTCTCTCCGCCGTCATATTTTCGGGGGCGTTTTCACCTTTCGTGCAATAGAGTTGCAGACCGTCCACGCCGAGCGTTGCCACTTTACGGATGGCTTCAAAAGTATCGAGGCGGAAGGACTCCACCATTGCGCCGATTCTGAAATCTTTCATTTTTGCTCCTCAAATAAAATTATCTTGCAATTTCGGGAAAAGGCGTGTATAATAAATACAGCACATATAATCTCCCTGTGAGATTTATTTTACAATATCATGCGCGTGTTTTCAAGTGGCTATCTTGCCTTTTTTTAACACAATCTTGCGCTTTTTGAGAAAAAATGAAAAACATGAAAAACGGAAAGACCGATCTCTCCCTCGACCGCTTTGAAGTTCATAAATGGCTGGATCAGCGGCTTCCGATCATATTCCACACGGACACGGCTGACGGGAAAACCGAGTACGGCACGGGAAACTTCCACGACAGTCTGGAACTTCTTCTGATGCTGGAAGGCAACGGCAGCGTGTTTACGGATTTTCAGTCCTTTCCCGCCGAACCCGGGGATCTGTTCGTTATCAATTCCGGTTCTCCCCACCGCATTGAGGGGAAACCGTCCCTGATCTACCACTGTATGATCATCGGAACCGTTTTCTGCGAGGAAAACGGCTTTGAACCGTCTGCGGTCAAGTACGTATCAAAGATACGCGACGAAGCCATGAACCGTCAGTATCTCGCCGGTGTAAACGCGCTCTCCCTGTCGAAAGAAGCGCCCTTTCGCACGACGGCGGTGCGCGCCGAAGTGCTGATGCTGCTGAACAAACTGAATCAGTCCTACGTCGTGCGCAAAAGCGCGGATGCCGCCGCCATTCCCGATGGGATCACCCGTGCGCTCGGCTTCCTGCAAACAAACTTTACACGCGCCGTCAGCACCGGAGAAGTCGCCGCCGTGGCAGGCATGAGCGAGTTTTACTTCCTTCGGCAGTTCAAGGAGGCGACGGGTTACACCGTCGTAACCTATCTGAATCTCCTGCGGTGCAAGTTCGCCGTACGGCAGCTTCTGACCACCGCCGACCCCGTCAGCGCCATTGCCGTTTCAAGCGGTTTTGAGAACCTCTCGTATTTCTCAAAGACCTTCAAGCGGTACATCGGCATCCTTCCGTCGCAGGTCAGAAAGTCCCCCGCCCCCGACATTTCTGACAACGATTATTTACAAATGCTCTACAATCCCCCTGCCGACGGCAGGTTGTAAAACCGAATAAAAATGACCGTGGGATCGTAGGATCCACACGGTCATTCTGTTTTAATCGGCAAGGTACGGAAGAACGGAACCTCCGTCGTAATTATAAACGATTACGGCTTTTGCAGGCTGCGGTTTTGCCTTTGTGATTTGCGAGTATTCTTCCTCATTACCGGAATAGAGCAAAAAATATGAACGATTTTTTACGCGATGAATTGGAACGCGATGAATCCCGTGTAAAGGCAGAGGAGGACGATGCCCTGCGCGCGGGAGAGTTTTCCGCGGATGAGTGCCGGAACGGTCAGTATCGCCATCACGAGTGCCGCCAGCGGAATGTCGATGAGGAGCGACGCGTTCAGACCGCCGATGAGTTTGGATGCCGGAACGACGAAGGGATTCAGCGTAACCGCAACACCGCCCACCAACACGAGATTGAAGAGGTTTGCGCCGACGATGTTACCGAGCGAGAGCGAACTGTGTCCCTTGATGAGCGCCGTGACGGCGGTTACGAGTTCCGGCAGGGACGTACCGAGGGCGACGAAGGTCAGCGCAATGACGGATTCCGGAACGCCGAGTTCGGTCGCGATCACCGTGCCGTTGTCGACGAGAAGATCGGCACCGACGGCAATGAGCGCCGCACCGACGGCGAGGAGCAGGATATCCTTGACGAGATCGCCGTGAGGGAAGGAAAAGATCTTATCCAAAAGCGAAGGCTTGGCCTCCGTTTCCTCTTCCGGCTCCTCTGCGGCAAGTTCGGGATGCTTCTTTGCCGAGATGACGGAGAGAACGATATAGCCGACGAAAACGGCAAGGAGGATCACGCCGATATAGCGGGGGAATTCACCGAGAACGTATGCGCTGAAACTGTAAAGCACCATAGACGAGAAGAAGAACAGCACGGGGATACGAAGCGACTTCTTATCCGTCGCCGTAGGACGGACCGCAACGGTGAGTGCCGCGATCAGTGCCGTATTGCAGATGATCGAACCGATGGCGTTTCCGTAGGCGATCTCGCCGTGTCCCGTTACCGCGGACGTGGCGGAAACCATGACTTCGGGCAACGTCGTACCGATGGAAACGACCGTCGCACCGATGAGGATCTCGGGAATATGAAATCTGTGAGCAACGCCCGTCGCACCGTCGACGAACCAATCACCGCCCTTGATCAGAAGGACAAGTCCGAGAGCAAAAAGCAAAACCGCAACTAACATTTTTCTTCTCCTTTTTCATTAAAAGAATACGCCGGAAATAAAGATCTCGATTCCGATACCGATGAGGATCGCACCGCCGAGAATCGAGGCTTTGCCCTCCAACCGGTTGCCGAAGGTCTTGCCGAGTTTGACACCTGCAAGGCAAATGGCGAGGGTAACGGCGGCAATGATCACCGAAGCGATGAGCGCGGCGGTGAAATTGTACGATTCGATCGTCAGTCCGACGGAAAGCGCGTCGATCGAAGTCGCGACACCCTGTACGAGAAGCAGACCGAAAGTCAATGCTTTCGTTTGCTCGCTCCCGTCCTCTTCCCCGCCCTCACCGCGGACGGATCGGATGCCTTCGATCAGCATCTTACCGCCAAGGAAGGAGAGAAGCCCCAAGGCGATCCAGGGGATAAACACGGAAAGACTCCGGAACAGTTCCACAAGATAGTGGACAAGCACCCAGCCGATGACGGGCATCAAAAACTGGAAGAACGCGAACGTGCCGGCGATCAGAAGCGCGCGGCGTGTTTTCATTTTCGGATCGGCAAGCCCGTTCGCGGCGGACACGGAGAACGCATCCATGGCAAGCCCGACACCGAGCAGTACGCTGTTCAGAAAGAACGCAAAGTTAAGTTCCATAAAAACCTCTGATAAAGAAAAATCACCGTGTATCGCTACACGATGAACGTTGAAAAACGAGCCATGTATAGCATAAAGTTATACATGAGTCTCGCGATTTGAAACAAGCCAGACGAAAGTCGGTATGTTGACTTATTACGGGAAACCCGCTCGCTACTCCCCCACGGAAGTCAATTCATTGTACCATAGAATTCGGGATTTGTCAAGGGCTTTTCGGAAAACTTCACCGCGCGCCCGCTTGTATCAAAAAACACCGTTTCTCTTTCGGAAAAACGGTGTGAGGGGGATCAGAACCTGCGACGGAAGATAATAGTACCAACAATCGACTTTCGTCACGGTCCGGATGAACGCGGAACCCGACACGTCGAGAAAGCCGTCCATCTGATAAAGTCCGAGCGTCAGATCGCAGAGTAAAAACAGAAACAGTGCGAGGGAGAACAGCCGTTCCTCTTTGATGAACAGGGACACGGCAAGGTTATGCACGAGGTTCACGGCGTAGACCGTCGCGATGACCGCAAGGAAATTCGCGTTCTCGCCCAGAACAACGAGGGGCGCGACTGCCGCCGCGGCGGAAAGGCAGAGGCGGACGACGGTATGCCGGATTCTCAGCCGGTACGTCCGCACGAGGAACAAATAATAAACCGTCTGCACGAGAAGGAACACCAGCACGCCGAGTTCCAGCCGATCGGTGCAGAAAGCGAGAAGCACGTCCGCGATGACGGTGAAGAACATACCCGCCGTGATCGGGAAATCGTGTTTCGTCCGCAGAAAGACGAAGACGGAAAAGACGAACGCGATCGCCACGGAAACGACGTCCATTTCCCGCCCGTTGGTCGCACCGATGATCACGAAGCGGACGTAGAAAACGCTCTCGACCGCCAGAAAGAGCAGACAGACGAGAGTGTTGACTGTATTCCGTGACCGATTAGCCATGGCAGAACCTCGGATGCTTGGGGGTGAAAAGTTTGAACACGCCGAAGATGAGAGCGGCGGCGATACCGAATCCGACGAGATAAGCGATCAGAAATACGGGGTACGGCACGCTTGCATACACCGTCGAAAGGATCGGCAGATGGTTCGGATATTTCGGGCTGATATAGAACATATTGAATGATTCTCCGATGAGATCGGGGATCACAAGATCCATTCCGAGTGCGAGCGCGGAGAGAAACGCAAAGACCTCCATCGCGCCGAGATAGAAGCGGAGGGTGAATTTGCGGAGATAGCGAACGCCGAGGAACACTCCCGTTACGATCTGCGTGCTGTGGTGGATCATCGTCTGATAATTGAGGTAGGTCATCGTAGTAAACACGTCGTTGGGATATACCATAACGACGATACCGCCGAAGATGGCGAACAGCGCCGAGTAGGCAACGAACGCGTCACGCATTCTTCCCTTTTTAAGGAAGACGGCAAACGGCAGGGTGTAGAGCGGTGTGGAACAGAGTTGGAACGGGAACGACCACCACGAATAATCAAAGATGATGACACCGTCTTTCATCACGAAGCCGAGCGTCAACTGCTTGACGATTTCGAGAACCATGATCAGCGCCCAGAAAAGACCGACGACGACCCTCTCGGTTTTGAGAGAGCAACGCTTGAAGATCAGACAGACAAGCACGGTCACGAGAACCATGAGCGCAAAAGAAATCAGATGGAATTTGCCGTAATTTCCGGGGGCTTCCATAGTGACCTGCGAGAGATTATAGAAAAATTCCTTTATCATAAACCGTCCTACTTTGTTTTGAATTTGCAAAAACGTGCGGTAAAAATCAACGATTGTTGATATTATAGCATTTTTTGCCGTAAAAATCAAGTTTTTTTTGAAATTTGTCAATTTTCATTCACATTTCAGCAAATTTCAAAAAAGCGCCGGAACCTTTTTCGGGGTTCCGGCGTCGTTTTTCGCTTGGCTCAAACGTCAAGCATCGTCTTGCCTTTTGCGGTCAGAGTTTCAAAATCTTTTTTGAATGCTTCGACGGCGGCGTCAACAGTGGGATTGTTGATGAGTTTCCAAAGCACCTCAGGCTGTACGGTCGCGGAATATGCGCCGATCTCTGCCATTGCGGTGACCTGTCCTACGTTCTTGAAGGAAGCGGCAAGAACTTTGGTCTTGTAGTTTCCTGCGTCGAGGATGTTCTGAATCTGCTCTACAACTGCCACACCGTCGTTTCCGATGTCATAAATGCGGTTGACGTAGGGGGCGACGAAGTCCGCGCCTGCCTGTGCCGCGAGATATGCCTGTGCCGAGGTGTAGATCGCCGTAGCGGTGATGCCGTAACCTTTGGCTTTGAGCGCCTTGATGGCTTTCAGACCGACTTTGGTCACCGGCACTTTGATAAAGGTGTTTTTGCCGAGTACGGAAGCGATCTTCTCCGCTTCCGCCATAATGCCGTCATAGTCCGTAGAGATGACCTGCACGTGGAGGTCGGCGTCCTTTCCGATGAAAGCACGGATCTCTTTCAACACCTCATAAGGATTTCTGCCCGACTTTGCCAGAATGGAAGGGTTGGTGGTAACACCCTCGCAGACGAGATATTCGTATGCTTCCCTGATCTGTCCGATGTCGGCAGAATCTACTATAAATTTCATTGCTGTATTCCTCCGCTTGGGATATTGAGTCTTAAATCTACTTTATGATACTGTTCGTAAACGAACGATTCGTCCGCGGTCGGTTCGATCACGGATTTGAACGCGATCATACCGTCCCCCGTTTCACCGAGCGCCAAAAGCGCGCATCCGAGGCAGGCGACATCCGAGCAAACGAGCGTTTTCACGGTTTTTCCCGTGATGTTCGCTTTCATCTGCAACCAGACTTTACTGTTCGCACCGCCGCCGATACTGCGGATCTCTTTCACGTCGGCTTCCATATATTCGAGGTATTCGCGAAGCATACAAGCCACGGATTCCATGATCGCGCGGGCGAAGTGCGCCGAGGTGTGTTTGAGTTCCATTCCCCAGAACACGCCGCGGATACCGGGATTGTAGATCGGCATTGTCGAACCGCAGAGATAGGGGAGCATCACGAGTCCCTCGCATCCGGCAGGAACGTTCGCCACGCCCTCGTCGATCTCACGGAAGGATTTGCCCTGCGCGAACTGATCGCGGAACCATTCGAGCGCGATGCCCGCGGTCGGCGACCACATCAGCCGGCAGAACTTTCCTTTACTGATATAGTGGCAAGGGATCTTCATGCCTTCATGCCATGCGGGGATATGATCCACGACGGCGGCGACCGCCATGGTCGTTCCCGTCATTTCGCTGATCACGCCCGGCACGGTCGTTCCGGCTCCGAGCATTCCGGCGATCTGATCGAGTGCGCCCGTATACACTTCGGCACCGCGATACTCGCCGACTTTCTCGCCGCTCTCGTGGAGGGCGGGAAGTTTCTCTTCGGGAAGTCCGATGAAATCAAGCATCTCCTGCCAATATTCTCCGGTGGAGATATTGAGATAAAGAGAGGAGGACTGCAACGTTCTCTCGGTGTCGAAACTGCCGGTCAAACGGTACATGAGCCAATCTTCGAGGAGCAGTACTTTATGGATCTTTGCGAAAACTTCGGGTTCGTGATTCTTGATCCAAAGGATCTTGGGTGCGGGGAACCCCGCCGAGATCTCGGACTGCCCCGTCACCTCATAGACGCGTTTTTCACCGAATTTCTCACGGATGGCAGCGGCTTCCGCAGATGCTCTGTCGTCCAGCCACACGATCGCACGGCGCAGAGGTTTTCCCTCCTTGTCGACGAGGATCATCGTTTCTCCCTGCGTGTCCATGCTGACGGCGGAGATCTCGAATTTCTCCGAGAACTTCCGGTATGCCGTCATCATCATTTCGACGTAGATCTCCGGATCCGTTTCGATGAACGTCCCCTCGGTGATCAGATCGTAGGAGAGCGTCATCGAATCGCAAAGAGTTCCTTTGCTGTCGAAAATACACGCCTTCATCGACGTCGTGCCGACGTCAACGCAAAATACGTACTTCGTCATTATCTCTTCAACTGAAGGGTGTAATGTACGTCGTCTGCCTTCTCTTCGGGAAGGAACTTATGGAGAGTATTGATGGTTTCGCCGCCGTTCCACTTGCGGTCCTCAACGTCCTCGGTGGTACCCATAACGGTTACGTTGAGCTGACGGTGTCTTGCGCGGACCTGATCCCAGTCAACAAAGTATACGTGTGCGAATTCGCCGCCGTCAAGAACGCCGTCCTTGATGGTCATGGTTTCGCTTCTGCCGAAGAATACGGAACGGAGGTGTCCGTCGGTGTTCATGGAGGTGAAGTCACCGGGTTCATTTACGAATCTTCCGAACTGTGCGTGGATGGGGCCGGGATGACGGTACTGATGCTCTTCCTTGAAGTCGGGAACGAGCTTTCTCATAATGTCGAGAAGGTCGTGCTGAAGGAATTCGAGATCGAACGAGTCGATATCGTGAGAGCATTCCTGAACCATAACGGAGCAGGTGGTGTGGTGAGATGCGATGGTAACGGTACCGTTCTTGACGCCGGATGCGTTTACGATCTCGATGATCTCCTTGGATACGTCGTGGAAGGTGGGGATCCAACCTCTCGACTGAAGTTCGAGTTCCTTCTGATATACTTTAAATTCCATGGTAAAGACTCCTTTTATGTAAATAATTATTTATATTTTGCTTGTTTTTGATAAATTACTTCTGACCGTTCAGACGTTTTCCGACCGCACCGTGCGGATGGATGACGGCGAACTGCTCATTCCTGAATCCGGTTTTGAGCATCACGCCGGTCTGGAGCGCGTCGAAGATTGCGCAGGTGACGGCGAAACTCGTCGTTCCCTGACAGTTGTACGGATCGCATTCCTTGGTCACTTTCATGGCGAGGACAATGTCCGCTTTTTCCGCGAGGGGAGAAGCGAGGTTTTCCGTTACGGCGATGATGGTCGCGCCCTTTTTCCGACAGACGTCGGCGATGGGCATGAGTTCATCCGTCTTGCCGCCGCGGGAAGCGAGAAGCATGACGTCACCCGGCTGAATGAAACCGAGCGCACCGTGTACGGCTTCCGCGGGGGAGAGGAAGCGTGCGGGGCGTTCGATGCAGCACATCAGATGGCAGAAATGCTGGCAGGCGATACCCGTGTGGCCGCATCCCGCCGCGCCGATCCTCTCGGCTTTGGCAAGGACTTCAACGGCTTTTTCAAACTGTTCGGGATCTACCGCTTTGGCAGTTTCGAGGATGGATTCGCTCTCGATCGCAAACGCGTCCATGGCGGTCTGCAAATCTTTCTTTTCCATCACTTATGTAC
Organism: Clostridia bacterium; assembly: GCA_024404975.1. Taxonomy (GTDB): domain Bacteria; phylum Bacillota; class Clostridia; order Oscillospirales; family CAG-272; genus UBA1740. The sequence goes on from JAKSPH010000008.1 coordinate 14,952, forward strand.
CTCGTCCCAAGTCTTGCGGAGCGTCCAGAGCATCTCCTCGGCAGCGGCTTCGGGATCTTTGGCTTTCATAACGCCGCTCGTGCAACCGGTCGCCTGTGCGCCGGCGCGGATAACGTTGGCAACGTCGTCGGGACCGGAAATGCCGGCACCCTGCAATACCATGATATCGGGGTTGATCTTTCTGACGGCTTCGATGGTGTCTTTGACGTAACCCATATCACTCGCGACACCGGTGCCGATCAGTTCGGTGGGTTCGGCAACGATGAGGTTGGGAGAGAGGAGGGCGACCTGACGGATCTCTTCTACACTGTCGGCGCAGACGATCGTGGCGAGTCCGACTTCATCGGCTCTTTCGATGGTCGCTTTGATCTCGTCGAGGGTGAGTTTCTTCTCCGCGTGGTTGAGCATAACGCCGACCGCGCCCGCTTCCTTGACGGATTCGGGAAGGACGGAGCCGAGGCCGCGTCCGGGACGGAGATAATCCATGTGCTGTGCGTAAACGTGGATGTATTTGGTGTTTTCCGCGAGAAGGCGGATATCGGCATACTGCGGAGTTACGATGACGTCAAGGTCATACTTGTAGGCGATGTCGTCGATCTTCTTCGCGAGTTTGAGCATACGGTCGCCCCACATAAAGCATTTGGGACCGATTTCGAAATAGGGTGCTCTGATCTTATAATTCTTGTACATGATAATTCCTCTGTCTTACAGTTCCATAACGTCGATGCCGAGAATGGAGCAAAGGTTGCGGATCATTGCTCTGTTATCGCCGTAGGTGATGATATAGTGCTGGCAAGCCACGTGATCGGCAAACTTCTCAACATCGGGGATCTCGATTTCGAGAGCGGAGAGCTGAGGCGCGGGCTGATCCCAACCGCATTCTTCCCACTTGGGAGGAGTTTTGCCGTTTCCGAGGATCATCTGCATGGTGTATTTGCCGTTGACGTAGGTCAGACGGGACATGGTAACAGTTCCGGTCTTGACTTTGGAAACGTTGAGGATGCCCTGGCTGAGCATACCGAAAGCGGCGGGAAGCACGGTGTAAGCATCGCCGTCTACCATGTCGGCGGCAACGAAGTCGGGTACGCCGGCGAGAACACTGTTCTCGAAAAACTCGTAAAATTCAAGATAACCTGCGAGTTGTCCCGTGAGTTTGTTCATGATCAGCTGAGTGACCGCACCGAGAGAGTCGTTCTCGGGAACGGTGGTGTAGCCGTCCTCGGAAAGGAGCATGAATACGGGTGCGGGGGGAAATCCGCAGAGTTTCTTCATACCGTCCACGTCCTTGATGGAGATGGCTTTGTAATGACGCTCTTCGGCGATCTGCTTGACGGCGAGATAGTAACCTGCCGCCTTCATCATGGTGTCCTCATTCGCGGGTTTGAGGAAGTGCCATTTCTTCATTCTCGTATCGACGACCGCTTTCTTTTCGGCGTCGGTGAGTTTGTCGTAACGCTGCTGCATTTCGAGCATCTCAAAGGTTTCGATCTCAACGCCGGTCTTGTTCTTCAGCGAAATGCCGTCATAGAGAGTACCGTAGAGGTTCATATCGCGGTAACCGCCCATACCGACTTTCGCGGTAAGGAGTTCTTTTGCGGCAACGGCGGCGCGGCAGTAATCCGCAACTTTCTTTGCGCGGGTCTCCTTGCCGATGATGTCGTAAACGTAACTGAACTTATAGCCAAGACCTTCAAATGCCGCACGAAGACCGGTCGTACCTGCCTGATCGGCGGTCGTGACGAGGCGGTCGCCTTCATACCAACCGCAAAGTCCCCAAAGGACCATGGGAAGGTGGCGGTAATGCTCGGTGATTTTCACTACGGCGTGGGTGGGGATCCAACCCGCTACGCAGACGACGAGAGCGTCGAACTGCTCTTTGGCGAGCTTCTCAACGGCACCGTTCACCTGAGTTTCTTCATAGTCGTCGGCAACGGGATAAACGGAAACGAGATCCAATCCTTGTGCTTTCAGCGCGGCTTCCGCGGCGCTGCATTTGCGGATGATGACGTCAACGGGGGTGTTGACTTCACCGAAACCGACAAATCCGATTTTAGACATTGTTATATCCTCCAAAAATTTATTTTATCAATTCAATTACCGTACGGGTAACGATCTGTATTCCGTCGAGGAAGGAAGCCTTGTCCGCCCATTCTTCCACGGTGTGTTCACCGCCGGCGGTCATACCTCCGATACAGACGGAGGGAATTCCGAGCGAGAGCGGTATGTTGCAGTCGGTGGAACCGGAAGCGTCGACAGGCATCAAGCCGAGGACGTCATTCACAACGTTCCGATAGATCTGCGAGAGTCTTGCGATCTCGTTTTCGTCCACGTCTTTCCCGCAGGGGCGCTCACCGACGATCTTCACGTCAACGTCGACACCGTCTGTCTTTGCTTCGCCGAAGATCCGCAGGAACGCCTCTTTCATCACGTCCATGCAGGAAACGTCATCCGAGCGGTATTCGCAAAGGAAGGACGCGTTCTGTGCGATCGTGTTGACGGTCGTACCGCCGCTGACCGTACCGACGTTGTAGGTCGTTTTGCATCCCTCTTTGACGGGAACTTTGAGTTCGTAGATCTTCGCGATCATCTTCGCGGCTTCCGCAATGGCGTTCTTGTGTCCGAAATCGCCGAAGGAATGTCCGCCTTCCGTATGCACGGAAACTTCGTATCTCGTCGAGCCGACCGCGCGGTTGCAAACGCCGGTAAAGCCCCAATCCACGGAAATATGCTGTTTGATCCTGCCCTCGTAATCCCGGCAGATCTGCCGGATGCCTTTCAGGTTTCCGAGTCCTTCTTCGCAGGAATTGCAGACGACGAGCAGTCCGTCTTTCGGTTCGATGCGGTTTTCAAGCAGATACTTCACCGCAAAGAGCATCACGGCGAGGCATCCCGTATCGTCCCCGACACCCGGACAACGGAGTATCTTTCCGTCGTCTGTGAAATTGAGGGGAGTATCCATCGGGAACACCGTATCCGTGTGCGCGCTGATCACGGTGAGGTTCCGGCTGCTTTCGCAGTGATAGGGAAAGACGACGTTTTTTGCTTCGTCAATGTACACGCCTTCGGCACCGATCCCTTCGAGCCACGCCTTGCAATAGGCGGCGCGCTCGTCCTCGTAATGCGAGGGCGCGGGGATCAGACACAGTTCGCGGTGAACGCGGTACAGTTCGTCTTTGTTCTTTTCGATAAACGTTTTTATATCCATCTTATACCTGTTCCGGCGGTTCCTTTCCGGACGGTCCGGAGCGGAACGCGATCCGTCAGTCAAACATCTTGTTGATTTCGGTCAGTGCGTCGCGGACGAGAATATCGCCGCCGACATGTCCGACACAGCCGGAAGAAACGTAAGCACTGTAATGGCCGTGTTTTTCCGCCGTTTCGGTGGGAAGATAGCCGTAGTCGCCGGCGGTCAGCTGGATGAGGAAGGTCTGCTTTGCCTTGGAGCGGGCGCGGATCTGATTGCCGTAGTCAAGGAAGAGTTCGAACGGAGAAGTGGAGAACGCAATATCGTCGAAACGGATGTGGTTGACTTTGGTTTCAACGACGTCCTGGGTTTTCTGTTCCTCATAACGGTCGAGGATGCCGCTGTATACGTAAACGGCGGCAGTATCCATATAGTTTATGGTTTTCTTGCCGTGGAAGAATTCGGTGATCTGCTTTTCGGCAAACAGTCTGTCCGTCTCGGTCACACGGCGAAGAGGGAGATAAATGACTTTCGCGACGTGAGTGAGTTTCGCCTCGGTCTTGATCTCCGTAACTTCGCTGAGCGCATAGTCGATCTCGTTGACGATACGTCTGGCGATCGTCCAGGTTCCTTTGATATCGAACATGGAAGGATCCGCGCGGCGTTCCTTGGGATTCTCACGGATGACGTTGGGGTCTTTGATGGGAGTTTCGGGCTGAACCCAACGGACGAGGTCGCGGGGGCATTGGTCGCCGGCAGGTGCGCAAAGGGCGAGAAGGAACAGATCCTTGCCGTACTTTTCGCGGAGCATGATCTTCACCTTGCCCCAATAGTCGGAGGAGATGAAGGTTCTCTGTTCGAGTACCTGCGCGGGGCAGGCGATGTTTGCGACAACACCGGTGAGTTTCTTATCGGCATTGTAGATGAAGAGCATTTCGATGCCGTTGTCGTTACCGCCTTCCAACTGCGTGAACGCGGCGTGATCGACGTCGCCCCACATCTTTGCGGTATCGTCAGCGTAGCATACGCGGCGGCACATACCGACGGCGGCGCGTCCGAATCCGTTGGCGAATCCGCCGGGCTTTCTTTCGTTCCATGCTTTATAGACCGCTTCGGCGAGTTTATCACTGAGGAAGTGCAACGCCTTGACGGGACTCATCTGATCGGGATCGTGATCCGCGGGAACGTACTCGCAGCCGGGTTCAAGGTATTTTTTGACGGTTTCTACATCCGAAACACCGTCTTCCGTGTAACCGTAATCGTAGGAATTGTGCGTATGGACGGCGGAAACGATGATCTTTTCGGGATCCAGACCGTTCAATCCCATTTTTTTGAGTTTTTCAGCAGCTTCGGCAGTAAGATCGTTGGAAATACCCACGAGGTCGGCAGAAACGATGACCGCCTGATCTCCGTCGGACTCCACGGCGAGTGCCGTAAAGGAAATGGGGGTTTCGACTTCGTTGGTCACTCTCTCGAAGAATTCTCCGCGAAGAGCGATTTTTTCGGTCGGGGTGATGTCCACTTCCGCCCATCCGAATTTGACTTGATTCATAAAATGATCCTCCGTATTATTCAGGCAAGTTCTGCCTTGTTGTCTTTTTTGCCGGAATGTCGGCAATTTTCGCCTTTCCGCACGCATACATTTTAATTATAACATATTTTATCCTGTTTTTCAAGTGGAAAATTGCGATTCTTTTGCTCTGCTTTGACATTTTTCTTACGTTTCTTTTGTTTTCCGTTGATTTGATGAAAATAATCAAACAACGATTGCACTTTCAAACAACATTTTCGCAAAAGAAAAGCCGTCGGAACGGCATATTCCGACGGTTCATTGTTTGACAGTTTCCCTGCGAGGGGCGAGCGGGACACGGTTCACCGCATCTTTTCTCCCGTCAGATCGGCGGCGGTCAGAAAATGCAGGCGGATCGCCAGCGCGGTGTTTTCCGTTGCGACGGAAACGGTGTATTCTCCGAACGTTTCGGTGGCGGCACAGATCCGCTTTTCGCCGAGAAGGATGGATTTTCCCTCGGTCAGCGGCAGGACGTCGAGTCCCGAGAATCCGCAGGAAAGTCCCTCTCCCGTGAGTTTCGACACGCTCTCTTTCAAGGTCCAGAGCGCGAAGAACCGGAACAGAGGATCGCCTTCCGTATACGCCTGTTCGGCTTCCGTCATCATGCGTTTCGCCACGCGAATGTGATCGGGGGACCGGCGTTCGAGATCGACACCGATTTCGGTTTCTCCGACGGCGGCCGCCGCGTACTCCGCACTGTGTGTAATGCTGAAACGGACACGCCCCGTGACGTCATAGGGTTTCCCGCTTCCGGTATAAGCGATATTCTCCTCCGGTATGCCGATCGCGGAAAGGATCGCGCCCACGCCGACGGCGCGCAACCGGTCTTCGGAAAGGCGGTATCTCTCCGCCCGCTCCGTCCGCTTCGGAAAATGCTCACGGCAGAATCCGGCAGGCAGTTTTTCCGCCTCTGCAAGAGAGCAGAGATATATGTCCGCAAAAGCGGGTTTCCGTTCGTCCAATGCCTTTGCTCCTTTGCTTTTCCGTCTTTGCTTATTTCAGACAATCTTCTCTGATGGGAGTGAAAACGTCCACAATGACCGACGGTTCGAGCGCCACGGTGCCGTGGAGAGCGCCGGAAGGAATATACACGGAATCTCCCGCACAAATGCGGCGGGTTTCTCCTTCCAAGGTGAAATCAAAGCATCCTTTGGCAACGTAACTTACCTGTTCGTGGGGATGGGTGTGCGGGGTGCCGACACCGCCTTTTTCAAAGGTGACTTCCACCATCATCAGAGAGCCGCCGGTACCGAGGATCTTTCTTGTCGTGCCTTCTCCACACGGCGTAGAGTCAATGTTTTTATTTTCCGCGAACATTCGGGATTCCTCCGTTTTTTCTTCATTGTACCACAAGTCCCCCGCGCTGTCAACCCTCACGCGCTCCCCCTGCGCGTTTTTTAACAAAATATACTCGCCCTTGACAAACAGTTCAAAAAGTGGTAACATGTTACTGTATGACATTTTTTCATTGGATCAAAAACCGAATTGATTGGAGATTTCATGAGAAATAACGATAAGAGTTTTCTAGCGCTTTTCGACACCGTCGCGGAGATTCTCTTCAACGCTTTGCCAATATTCGCGGCGTTCGTGCTGACGCCTTTTATTTCCGACGATTATTTTCTGACACCGACAACGGGACTTCTGATCGTTTCGTTCGTCGCGCTTTTGGTTCTGTCTTTCGCCTATCAGGTCATTGACTACTACCGTCCCGGCTGCTACGTCAAACGCGCCGATGCCTTTCTCGTGCTTCTGCGTGCAGACCTATTCTGCTTCTTCGCCTTTGCGATCGTCATCATTCTCTCTTCCGGCATAGACGAAACCCGCGCGTTCCTGCTCCGGTGGACGGTCCTCTCCTTTGCCTTTTCCGTCGTGCTTCTCTCCTTCAAGAGAAGTATGACCATCCGTCTTGTGCGCTATTTCCGGAAACGGAACGTCAAACTCCGGAAGATCATCATTGTCGGCGACAACACGGAGAGCGCGAAAGAATACATCAAACAACTCAAAGAGAATCCGCAGTACGGATTTATGATCCTCGGCTTTGTCGGCGACCGCATCCGTTACGACGTCGGCGTTGACAAACTCGGCTCCTTCGAGAACCTCGGCGAGATCCTCGACCGCTATCAGCCGAGCGACGTCATCTTTGCCATAGACTCTTACAACAAAAAGCGACTGATCCGTTTGGTGAATCAGTGCGACGACCGCTTGATCAAGGTGTATTTCCTCCCCGTAAACTACGGCTATTTCAAATCGCCCCAACAGCTCGAGCAGCTCGGCGCGCTCCCGCTCATCAACATTCACGCGACACCGCTAGACAACCGCGTCAACGCGTCTCTCAAACGTCTGACGGACGTCATCGGCTCCTTCCTTTTGCTTCTTCTCTCCTCTCCGCTTCTTCTGTTCAGCGCGATCGCCGTGAAGATCTCCTTCCGCGGGAACGTGATCTTAAAGCAGGAGCGTGTCGGAAAAATGGGCAAGACGTTTACCATGTTCAAGTTCCGTTCCTCCCCTGAAAAATCGGAAGGCAACGGCGGAAAGTTCGGTGAGTTCCTCCGCATCAGCGCGATCGACGAACTTCCCCAGCTTGTGAACGTCCTGCGCGGAGATATGTCCTTGGTCGGTCCCCGTCCGGAAATCCCGTTCTTCGTCGACACCTTCAAGACGCAGATCCCTCTTTATATGGTGAAACATTACGTGAAACCCGGTATGACGGGATTGGCGCAGATCCGCGGATTGCGCGGGTACGCCTCCGTTTCCGAGCGGATCAAAGCAGATATTTTCTACATTGAAAACTGGTCGTATTTCATGGATCTTTTCATCCTTCTGAAAACGCCCTTCAAGGCGGCGAACCGCGCGGAAAAAGACTTGCCCGTCGATGAACAGTCGGCAGTCGGTATCACGCTTCCCGACCTCGGCGAAGAGGCGGACAGTCTTGAGAATCCGACAGGAGAGGCAGCCGTTGCCGACACCCGAAATACGGGAAAGGAGAAGATGCAATGAACGAAAGCCATTCCATTCGCACGGCTTTTGACCGATTTATCCACAGTGCCGTCTTCCCTTTGCTCTTCGGCGCGACCGTCCTTCTCGGCTATGCGTTCAAACTTGAATTCTACGGAAACATATTGTTATTCTGCATCGTGTTCCTCGGGCTCTGGCTCTCCGACTCGCCCCGTCCGTTTCTGACGTTGGCGTTCTTCTTCGTGTTCCAGGTTCCGCTTCTGCACTCCCCGTCCTTCCCTTATTACTCGACGTATTATTTCGACACCGGAAAAATCGTGATCATCGGCATCCTTGCCGTAGCGCTCGTCCTCTCCCTCATCGTCTACTCCGTGAGAACGCGCCTGTTCTCCACCGTGCGGAAAACGGGTTCGCCTCTGTTCGTTCCGTTGCTTCTGCACGGTGCGGTGTTTCTCCTCAACGGTGTCGGATCGAGTGAATACATTCTCGAAAACGTCATCATCGGTGTCGTTCAGCTTCTCGTTTGGGTGTACTTCTACTTCTTCCTGCTTGCCGGATTTCAGAAAGAAAAGCACGATTCTCTGTTGAATTACCTGTTGGAATGTGTCTTCATTCAGGCATGGATCATCCTCTCGGAGATCCTGCTTCTGTTCGTCGAAAATCCCGCCGCTATGACGGACGGCGTTATCGACCGCTCCGTGTTCAATTTCGGTTGGGGTACCTGCAACGCCTGCGGCGTATGTCTGACCGTTCTGATCCCGCTTTGCTTCTATTGCTTCCTGCAGGGAAAGTACCGTCTGTTCTCCCTTTTCACCGCCGTATTGTGCTATCTCGGTTCCATCCTCCCACTGTCCCGCAACGCGCTTCTGTTCGGAACCCTCGCCGTGATCGGCTGTTTTATCGTCAGCATCAGCAAGAAGTATAAAAACCATCGCAAATTCTTCAAGATCTTCACTGTGATCGATATCCTCATCGTCGTTGCTCTGCTGATCTTCTTCCGTGAACCGATCCACGATCTGTTCGTCTGCATTCTCGAACGCGGAACGGAGAGCAACGGACGAATCGAGATCTGGCGCTCCGCCATCACTTCCTTTACGGAAAGTCCCGTATTCGGCAAAGGTTTCTTCGGCGTACAACCGGAATTGATGGCTTACGTTGATTTCTTCCCCAACTTCGTACATAACACGCCCCTGCAATTTCTCGGCTCCGCCGGTGCCGTCGGGCTCCTCATTTATCTGTTCTACCGCTACCGTACCGCGCGTGTCCTTCTCCAAAGGAAAACGCTCCTCCGTCTGTGCATGACGATCAGTATCTGCGTATTCCTCGGTGAGAGTTTACTCGACGTATTCCCGTTCATGATCTATCCCACTTTCCTCTATTCCGCGCTCCTCGCGTATGCCGAAGTGGAAAACAAAAACGCGTTCGTTCGTGAAAATATGTAAATAAACATTTACATAGTTCAACATAAAAAGCCTCCCGGAATCGGGAGGCTTTTTGTCAGTTGTTTTCGACTCTTGAGAGGAAGAAGTCGCGCTTTTCCTGCGTGTCGAGAACTCTGACGGGTTTCGTCTGATGTTCAAGTCCGCCGTTCTGCACCTTCATCTTCGTGTATTCGGCGTGGCTGCCCGGTTTCGATACGTAGAGTTTCAGAGGGGCGAGCGTCTTTGCTTTGACGTAATCGGCGTAGATCATATTGAGATATTCGAGTTTCTCTTCCAGCAATCCCTCATACTCCGGAATCTTCTCCGCCGGAATCGCCCCTTCGGGTTCCAGAAGAACGACGTAACGCGGGGGCGTTGCGTTGGTGTCACCGTAAATGGAGAAATCGCGGAGGCTGACGCCCGTTTCGGCGCAGAAGTCCTCGATCATGCGGTTGACCATCGTTTCCGTCGTCTTTTCGCAGGTCAGACGAATCATCTCGTTCTTGCGGCAGGCGCACTGAACCATGCGCATTTCGTGCTAAGAGCCCATGACGCGTACGACGCCAGTAACACGGTAGCGGCACATTCCCCCTTTGTTCGTACGGAGAAGTTCGTATTCTTTCCCGACTTCAAGTTGGGTGATGTCCAGCGTTTCCTCGCAACCGTCCTCCGCTTCAACGGGAATAAACTCGTAGTAGCAGGAATCGGGAATGAGAACGAACGCCTGTTCCTCGGACTGTCTTGTGCAACCGATCAGCGACTCGGAAGCGCCGTATTGCATAAAGTCGATAAAGACCTTATCTCCCGCCAAAGCACGCATTTTCGTTGTGTAAGGAGAGAAGTTGTTGCTTCCGACGGCACCGATCCAAGAAAGGCGCGGCCAGATCTTCGGGAGCCACGGATTCGCAAATCCCTCCGCCGCGAGTTTGCGGAGTTCGTCCGCGCGTTTCGGATTCGGGCGGAGTTTGGCTTCCAGCGCCTTTCTCGTCTTTTCTCCGAGTTGGACGGACGGGTCGATCGTTCCCTTTTCAATGTCTTTGCAGAGCATCTCCCAGTTGCCTTTGGCGTAATTCATCAGTTCCACGAGATACACCATGAAATTGGCGACCATAAAGACGAGATCCCGCTCTTCAAGCGCGTAGCGGATCTGCAAATACTTCATGTCGCAATCCTCCGTCGGAAAAAGAACTTCTTCCGGCGACGTGAGGAGGTATTTCAGAAAGGCTTTTTGAGATTCGACCGCCGCGCAGGAGATCCAGCCTTTGCGCACGCCCTGTTCGGTCAGCGTACTTTTGACCACCATGGTATTCAAACCTCTCCCTCGCGGGAATCCTTTTCCGTACTTCTTCCTGTGATACGTTTCGGCACAGGAGAACAGTCTTGTCGCCGCGTAGTTCGCGTAGCAGTCGATCTCCTCCTGCGATACGGGAAAATCTTTCGGTCTGCCGCAGGAGCCGGAACTCATGGCGTAAAAGACGATAGGGTAACTTGTGAGCAGACCTTCCGCCCCTTCGTCCCTCATCTTTTCGATGTCGTCCGCATAGTCCTCAAAGGAGGAAACGGGGACGAGTTTTTTGTAATCCTCCACGGTTTTTACGTCAGCGAAATGATGCTTTTTTCCGTAAACGGTATCCTTGTTGTCCTGCAAAATACGGAAGAGCGTATCGCGATTGAGCTGCTTTCCGTTTTTTACGTTTTTCTCCAGAGTTTTCAGATTCCTGTTTCCCTTTGTAATCAGGATCCTGAGAACCAGACGGTTCATTACTTTCTTTAACATAAGTCATTCCTTTCTCTTCCGTGCAAAGAGACTGCCGTCGGGCATTCCCCTGAAAACGGAGCCGCTTTCTCTGCATCGGATAAGACTTTGATCCGGCTTTTTTCTCGCCGGCAGGGTCATTATACATCAAAAAGATAAAGATTCCATTAAATACGCCTCAGAGAATCTTCAATATTCATTGAGATATCAAACGAAAAACCGGCACTGATCCGGATGTCCGAAGTTCGGACGTCTTTTTCGGTGTCGGTTTTATGAATGACGGATGGAATATTACAGGTGAAGAACGCGGTCCTGGATCTCGGCGGTTCTGCCCTGATTCCAGTACTGTGTGCCGATGTAGCCGCAAGTACGTCTTGCGACGTTCATCTTGGACTGATCACGGTTGTGGCAGTTGGGGCATTCCCAAACGAGTTTGCCGTCCTCATCCTTCTGAATGAGGATCTCACCGTCGAATCCGCAGACCTGGCAATAGTCGCTCTTGGTGTTGAGTTCCGCGTACATGATGTGATCGTAGATGAATTGCATGACGCCGAGTACCGCTTCAATGTTGTTCTGCATATCGGGAACTTCGACGTAGGAGATCGCACCGCCGGGAGAGAGTTTCTGGAACTTCGCTTCCAGGGCGAGTTTATCGAACGCGTCGATCTTCTCGGTCACGTGAACGTGGTAAGAGTTGGTGATATAGTTCTTGTCGGTAACGCCGGGAACGATGCCGAATCTGTCCTGCAGGCACTTCGCGAACTTGTAGGTGGTGGATTCCAGCGGAGTTCCGTAGAGAGAGTAGTCGATATTCTCGGCTGCCTTCCACTTTGCGGTGTACTCGTTGAGTTTCTTCATAATTTCAAGTCCGAGTTCCTCGCCCTCTTTCTCGGTGAGTTTCTTACCGTTGAGGGAGTAGACGCATTCCCAAAGTCCCGCATAGCCGAGGGACAGAGTGGAATAGCCGCCGTGGAGGTACTTGTCGATGGTTTCGCCCTTCTTCAGACGGGTGAGCGCGCCATACTGCCAAAGGATGGGGGCCGCGTCGGAGAGAGTGCCGGAAAGACGTTCGTGACGGCACTGCAAAGCGCGGTGGCAAAGTTCCATACGCTCGTCGAAGATCTGCCAGAACTTCTCCATATCGCCGTGTGCGGAAAGTCCGATGTCAACAAGGTTGACGGTGACAACGCCCTGGTTGAATCTTCCGTAATACTTGGGTTTGCCGTTCTCGTCGATGTAGGGGGTAAGGAAACTGCGGCAACCCATGCAGGTGTAGCAATGACCTACGCCGGCTTTGTCGATCTTGGATTCCAACATGATCTTTTCCGAGATGTAGTCGGGTACCATACGTTTTGCGGTGCATTTTGCGGCGAGTTTGGTAAGGTAGTAGTATTTGGATTCGGGGTGAATATTATCTTCTTCGAGAACGTAGATGAGTTTGGGGAATGCAGGTGTGATCCAAACGCCGGCTTCGTTCTTGACACCGCGGTAACGCTGAAGGAGAACTTCCTCGATGATCATGGCGAGATCGGCTTTGGTTCTGTCATCCTGCGCCTCGCCGAGATACATGAACACGGTGATGAAGGGAGCCTGTCCGTTGGTGGTCAGAAGGGTAACGACCTGGTATTGGATGCACTGAACGCCGCGGCGGATCTCGTCACGCAGACGTTTTTCCGCGATGTCGCGAATGCTCTCTTCGGAGGTAACGCCGACACCCGCGAGTTCTTCCTTCACTTCCGCCGTGATCTTGTCGCGGCTGATCTGTACGAAGGGAGCGAGGTGCGTCAAAGAGATGGACTGACCGCCGTACTGGTTGGAAGCCACCTGCGCGATGATCTGTGTCGCAATGTTACAAGCGGTGGAGAAACTGTGGGGTTTCTCGATCATGGTTCCGCTGATGACAGTGCCGTTCTGAAGCATATCTTCAAGGTTGACAAGATCGCAGTTGTGCATGTGCTGTGCAAAGTAATCCGCATCGTGGAAGTGGATCAGGCCTTCGTTGTGCGCCTTGACGATCTCTTCGGGAAGGAGCAGACGGTTGGTGATGTCCTTGGATACTTCACCCGCCATATAGTCACGCTGAACGCTGTTGACGGTGGGGTTCTTGTTGGAGTTTTCCTGCTTGACTTCCTCATTATTGCACTCGATCAAAGAAAGGATCTTTTCATCCGTGGTGTTGGCACGGCGGACAAGAGCCCTGCGGTAGCGGTAAGTAATATATGCTTTGGCAAGAGTCAGTGCGCCGCGCGTCATAAGTTCGCGCTCTACCATATCCTGTACTTCTTCCACGGATACGGCGCGTTTCAACTGTTCACATTTCTTTTCAACGGTGGAAGAGATCGCGACGATATCTTCCGGCGTGATGCGATCGGACGGTTCAACGGCTTCGTTGGCTTTTGTTACGGCAATGGTGATCTTTTCGCGGTTGAACACCATTTCGGCACCGTTTCTTTTGATCAGTTTCATAATGTTTCCTCCCGATAATTCGTTGTGTCTGTGCCGAAGGTGAAAGATGTATCCGGCAACTTTATTGTTTTTTGGTGAGTGATCCTATTATATACCATATCTTGTGTTTTGTCAAGGGGAAAATATCTACATATTGTGTTTTATTTTTAACAACCGATCCACCTATTTCGTCATTTTTAACGAAAAAAGATGTCGTTTTTTGGGGAAATTGACAAGAGATTTTTTTAATAGTGAAATAATATGGGGCAGATTGAAAAACGGGCTTGTTTTTTTCTCCGTTTTACACAAAAAAAGAAGTGAAAATCCGTCAAATTTTCTAACTGACGGAAAATCGTCCGTTCTCCTTGACTTTTTTCCCCCGGTGTGTTATAATACATTCGTAAATAGAGTTAGCATATGCTAACTAAACGAATACCGGAAGGAAAACTTCCATATATATTAATATAGCGAGGCAGGATATGACACTCGACAAACTACCTATCGGCAAAACCGCCGTCGTTACCCGCGTGGGGGGCGAGGGCGCATTGCGTTTCCGTTTTTTGGATATGGGGATCATCCCGCGGACCAAGATCAAGGTCATCAAAGTCGCTCCTCTCGGAGATCCTATCGAAATCCGTTTGAGAGATTATGAACTGACACTCCGCACCGAGGATGCCATGAACATCGAAGTATCGGAGGAAGAAGAATGATTTTCGCTCTCGTCGGAAACCAGAACTGCGGAAAAACCACCCTGTTCAACCAACTGACCGGCTCAAACCGACACGTCGGAAACTTCCCCGGTGTCACCGTTGACGGAAAAATGGGTGACGTGCGCGGGATCAAAGGCGCATCCATCGTCGACCTCCCCGGCATCTATTCCATCCGTCCTTATACGAATGAAGAGATCGTTACCCGCGATTTCATTCTGAACGAAAAGCCGGACGGCATCATCAATATCGTCGACGCGACCAACATCGAGCGCAACCTCTATTTAACGCTCCAGCTTCTCGAAATGCACATTCCCATGGTACTCGCCCTCAATATGATGGACGAGGTGAGAGGAAACGGCGGTACGGTCGACGTCAGCGGTATGTCCCGTGAACTCGGCATCCCCGTCATCCCCATCAGCGCGGCAAAGAACGAGGGCGTTGACGAACTGATCGACGAGGCGGTGCGTGTTGCGAAAAACCGCATCTATCCCGCCCGGATCGACTTCTGCCGTGACGGCGCCATCCACCGTTTGATCCACGCGGTTTCCCACGCGATCGAAGACCACGCCTCCATGGCGGGGATCAGTGCGCGTTTCGCCGCGACGAAAGTGATCGAAGAGGACAATGACCTGATCGAGCGCCTCGGACTTGATCAGAACGAAATGGAAATGATCGAACATTCCGTCATCGAAATGGAGCGTGAAGAAGGACTCGACCGTCACGAAGCGATGGCTGCCATGCGCTACGAATTCATCGAATCCGTCACCCGCAGTACGGTCGTCAAGTGCCGTGAGAGCAAGGAACACGCCCGCAGCGCGAAGATCGATGCCGTACTCACCCACCGTATTTTCGCCATTCCGATCTTTATCGGCATCATGCTCTCCGTGTTCGTCCTCACTTTTGCCGTATTCGGCAACCTCTTTGCGAAACTGATCGACCTCGGCATCGGCGCCCTCTCCGATCTCGTCGAAGGCGCCATGGCTTCCCTGTACGTCAACGACGTTGTAAAAAGTCTGATCATCGACGGCATCTTCGGCGGTGTCGGAAGCGTGATTTCCTTCGTCCCGTATATCGTGGTACTGTTCTTCTTCCTCTCGGTTCTGGAAGATACCGGTTATATGGCGCGCGTCGCCTTCGTCATGGATAAACTTCTCCGTAAGATCGGTCTTTCCGGCAGAAGTTTCGTGCCGATGATCATCGGTTTCGGCTGCACCGTCCCCGCCGTCATGAGTGCGCGGACACTCTCTTCTGAGCGCGACCGCAAAATGACCATTCTTCTGACGCCGTTCATGTCCTGCTCGGCGAAAATGACGATTTATCTGTTCTTCGTGAACTTCATGTTCGAGAGCGTCTGGACAAAAGTTCTCGTGATGGCAAGTCTGTACTTCGGCGGGGCGCTCGTCGGCATCCTCTTTGCCCTCCTGCTCAACAAAACCGCCTTCCGCGGCAAACCCGTCCCCTTCGTTATGGAGTTGCCGAACTACCGTTTTCCGTCCGTCAAGAGTGTTCTGCTCCTGATGTGGGAGAAAGCCAAAGACT
>JAKSPH010000080.1 GCA_024404975.1 Clostridia bacterium
ACCCTGACCGCAAAGACTTTCCTTGCCGGACAGAATCTTTGGGACAATGACTTCTACGTTACCTTCAACCTTCGCTTTGACGAAAATATGACGGGATTCGAGTACCGTCTTCGTAACGCGAAGGACGTCCGCGATAAGATCTTCACGGTAAGTGCAACCGGACTTATCACGCCTTTCCAAACGTATCTCACGCCGGCGGAAGGCTCTGCGGCTTCTTATCAGTTGGAGGGCTACGGTTGGCATCAGATCGGCGTTCTGTATCATCAGGAAACCGTTGCCGACGACGTCAATAAGACGGTGTCCGATTCCGTAAAGATCACGATCTGCGTGGATGGCAAACCCGTGTTGGTTTGCGACGGTCTTGTTGACGCGATCAAAGGCAAGTTCGGACTTCTGTATACTTCGGCTTACGATGAAACCGCCGAAGGTCATATCAAGTATGCGAACGCGGGCAACAATCTCTACGCCCAGATCTATCAGGCAAAGTTCAAGGCAAAGACCGATCTGATCTTTGAGTGCTACGGCGGCGAAGCGCGTGTGCTTCCTGTCGGAACGTTGCCGGAAGTCACCCGCCTCGCTTACGTTCTGAACGGCGGTACGCTGAAGGAAACGGAAGTTACCGAAGCCATTTCCGTTCTCGATCTTTGGTACTTCACCTGCGATCAGGCGGAACTTCCCATCCCCGAACATGAACAACTCGTCTTTGACGGATGGTATGCGACCTCCGACTTCTCCGACGAGAAGATCGACGCGGAAAGCCCCGACTTCTCCGTTCTGACGCCCGATGAAAACGGCGTGATCACTCTGTACGCAAAATACGTGCAGGCGACTGCCGGTACGGAAGGCGACGGAGAGTAATCTTCTCGGAATTTCATCACCGAAACCGGGATCCCACAGCGGATCCCGGTTCTTTTTGACAATTTTTAGAGAAAAAACGGCGGCTTTTCGCATTATTGCATAAACTTTTGAAAAAAACATATTGTTCTGCGAGAAAAAAATGCATTTTCAAAAAAGATGTGATATAATACAAAGGTTGAGAAAAAATAATCAATCAAAATAAAGGATTTATGTATGAAGCGTACAGATTTAAGAAACATCGCTATCATCGCCCACGTTGACCACGGCAAGACGACTCTTGTCGATGAGATGCTTCGTCAAGGCGGTATCTACCGTGACAATCAGGAAATGGAAGAACGTGTCATGGACTCCAACGACTTGGAGCGTGAGCGCGGCATCACCATTCTCGCAAAGAACACCGCGATTCATTACAAGGGCGTGAAGATCAACGTTATCGACACCCCCGGTCACGCCGATTTCGGAGGTGAAGTCGAGCGTATTCTTAAAATGGTAAACGGAGTTATCCTTCTTGTCGATGCGGCGGAAGGTCCTATGCCCCAGACCCGTTTCGTGCTTGAAAAAGCCCTTCAGATGAACCACCGCGTCATCGTTGTCGTCAACAAGATCGACCGTCCCGACGCGCGTCTTGACGAGATCGGCGATGAAGTTCTCGAACTTCTCCTTGAACTCAACGCGACCAACGAGCAGTTGGATTCTCCCATGCTGTTCTGCTCCGGCAGAGCCGGTACGGCTTCCTTCGATCCCCATACCCCCGGTACGGATCTGAAACCCCTGCTTGACACTATTCTCGAATATATGCCCGCTCCTGAAGGCGAGGAGGAAGAACCTCTCCAGCTTCTCGTTTCCTCTATCGACTACAACGATTTCGTCGGTCGTATCGGTATCGGACGTATCGAGCGCGGTGCGATCAAGACCGGTCAGAACATCGCGATCTGCAACTATCACGAACCCGGCAAATCTCACCCCGGTAAAGTCGTTACCATCTATCAGTTCGACGGTTTGAAACGTGTTCCCGTTGAGGAAGCACACGTCGGCGATATCGTATGCTTCTCCGGATGCGAAGATATTTCCATCGGAGATACCGTTTGCGCACCCGCCAAGGTCGAGCCTCTCGAATTCGTCAAGGTCGGCGAACCCACCATGGAAATGACCTTCTCCGTCAACGATTCTCCCTTCGCCGGAAAAGAAGGTAAATACGTAACTTCCCGTCACCTCCGCGCAAGACTTTATAAGGAACTTCTCAAAGACGTTTCTCTCCGCGTAACGGACGGCGAAACGACCGATTCCTTCCGTGTTGCCGGAAGAGGTGAAATGCACCTTTCTATTCTTATTGAAACCATGCGCCGCGAGGGTTACGAACTCTGCTGCTCCAGCCCCCGTGTGCTTTATCACGACATCGACGGCGTGAAGTGCGAGCCGATCGAGGACGTCATCGTCGACGTTCCCGAAGAATACGTCGGTTCCGTCATGGAAAAACTCGGCGCGAGAAAAGGTACTCTCGTCGACGTTCAGCTTCACGGCAAACGTCAGAAACTGTTCTATAATATCCCCACCCGTTGCCTGTTCGGTTACCGCAGCGAACTTCTGACCGACACGCGCGGTGAAGGTATCATCTCTTCCATCTTCGCGGGTTACGAGCCGTTCCGCGGTGAGATCAAGACGAGATTCACGTCTTCTCTTGTCGCTTCCGAAACCGGCGTTACCACGACTTACGGTCTGTACCAGTCGCAGGACAGAGGTCCTCTGTTCATCGGTCCGGCTACTCCCGTTTACGCAGGTATGATCGTCGGCGAGAACCCCAAGCCCGACGATATCGAAGTCAACGTCTGCAAGGAGAAACACCTGACTGCCGTCCGTTCCTCCGGTGCGGATGAGAAACTCACTCTGATCACTCCCATCCAGCTTTCCCTTGAGGAAGCGATCGAGTTCATCACCGATGACGAACTGATCGAAGTTACGCCCAAGAGCGTCAGACTTCGTAAAGTCATCCTCGACCTCGCACAGAGAAAACGTATTCAGGCGCAGAAACGTGCCGCGCTCAACGACGCGAAATAATCACAAAAAACGACGGGAACCGAGCGCTCCCGCCGTTTTCTTTTCTCAAGCCGGCGCGGGGCCCTTCTTTTCAAACAGGAGAGAACGTACCGAAAGCGAGGAACCGAACGCGAGAACCGAGAGCAGGGAAGACGCAAAGATCCGAATCGGCGCGGACGGTTGCCACAGAGCGAAAATGACCGTCAGCAAAACGAAGATCGAATAGATTTGCAGTGAACCGGTTATCTTCACGCGGGATGCGGTTTTTACGCAAACGGCACCGTAAAGCGCCATCAACAGCCATTGGCACAGGACGGAGAGGATTGCGACGGCATCCGCACCGAATTCCGGCACAAGGAGAAAGTGGAGCAGGGCAGAAAACGCGAACGCGACGCACGAGAGCAAACTGACCGTTTTCTGCTTTCCGTGATATAAAAGAAGCGTGATCTGCACCGTGAGCAGAAAGGCGGGAAGCGGGAGCAGGGAGATCGGATAGATATGGCGCGCGTCGACGGCGTACCGCTCCGGCGCGAGAAGCGAGAGCAGTTCCGGCGAGAGCAGAGCCACCGCGAGGGAGAGCGCGCAGAGTACGGCGGACAGAACGCCGAGCATCCGTTCGGTGAGGCCGTGTTTCCCCGCCGAGAGTTTCCGCATCATCCACGGCGTAAAGGTCGAGAGGATCCCCGCACCGATCATGGACGTCGCCGTTCCGAGCGAGAACAGGATCCCGAAAGAGGCGAGTTCGGCACTTCCGTAATACCGCTCCAACAGGATCCGTCCGATCTCCGTGATCCCCGCGTAAGCGAAATAGTGGGGCAGGAGCGGCAGGGCGCGGCGCAGGCACGAGCGCCAGATTTCACGGTCGTAAAACGCTTTTCCGCGGCGGAAGAGGATCCCTGCCGACACTGTGCCGAACAAAGCGGTGATCCCCGCCGTCAGAACGAGCCGCGCGTTTGCCCCCGTCGAAAACAGACGGATCAGGATGAGCGACAGTCCGAGCGGGAGCAGAGAAACCGCGACCGAGAACAGAGCGAATAGACCAGAGCGGGAATAAAACCGGCTTTTCGCGCCGAAAAACCCGAGCGGGATCCCGCCGCCGATCTGCAGACAAAGCAGACCGAGCCGGAGCGGGGAAAGCCCTGTGAGCGAGGACAGAGGGCGCACCGCTAAGAGCGCCGCCACGGAACAGACGGCAAACACCGTGAGCGACAGTCCCATGCAGACCGAGAGATAGCGGTCGCGCTCCCGGCTTTTCTGAAATCCCCGCAAGAATCCCGCACCGGACAGTTCCCACGTGAAAAGCACGGTGAAGATGCCGAGCCAGAGCGAAAAGAGCGACAGCGCGCCGTATTCCTCCGCCGGCAGTGCGCGCGTGAACAGAGGCGTCAGCAAAAATCCCGCTCCCCGGCAGACGGCAGAAACGGTGAAAAACAAAACGGCGGCGCGCACCGGACGTTTGAGAACGGAATCCGTATTCAAAGCATATTCTTTCTTTCGGATCAGTATATGGAATTCCAATAGGTTCAAACGAGGGAATAATAACCATTTTTTAATATGATTGGTCGAAATTTGCATAAATTCTGCGAAAAACTTGCAAAAAAACGAGTAAATTTGCAAGAAAAGGAAAAAAACTTGCAAAACTACTTGATTTTTCACGACCGTTCGTGTATAATAGTGAACATAATTTTTATAATGAAAAGAGGAGAAAAAACCATGTTCAAATCCGCATACCTTAACGATTTGATGGACCGCGTCATCAAGCGCAACGCAAATGAACCCGAGTTCCATCAGGCAGTCAGAGAAGTACTTGAATCTCTCGAACCCGTGCTTGAAAAGCACCCCGAATACGTAGAAAGCGGCGTTGTCGAGCGCCTTGTAGAACCCGAAAGAATCATCAAGTTCCGTGTTCCGTGGGTCAACGACGAAGGCAAAGTTGTTATCAACCGCGGCTTCCGTATTCAGTTCAACAGCGCGATCGGACCTTACAAAGGCGGTCTTCGTTTCCACCCCTCCGTATATGAAGGTATCATCAAATTCCTCGGATTTGAACAGACGTTCAAAAACTCCCTCACCGGCCTCCCCATCGGCGGCGGTAAAGGCGGTTCCGACTTCGATCCCCACGGAAAGAGCGACGCGGAAGTTATGCGCTTCTGCCAGTCCTTCATGACCGAACTCTACAAGTATATCGGTAAAGACGAGGACGTTCCCGCAGGTGATATCGGTGTCGGCGGACGTGAGATCGGTTACCTCTACGGTCAGTACAAGAGAATCACCGGACTCTACGAAGGTGTCCTTACCGGTAAAGGTCTTACTTACGGCGGCTCTCTCGCGAGAAAAGAAGCGACCGGTTTCGGTCTTTGCTACTTCACCGATGCCATGCTCAAAGATGCAGGTCAGTCCTTCAAGGGCAAACGCGTCGTGATCTCCGGTTCCGGAAACGTTGCGATCTACGCAAATCAGAAAGCCACCGAACTCGGCGGTAAAGTCATCGCTATGTCCGACTCCAACGGCTTTGTCGTTGATGAGGACGGTATCGACCTCAATGCGGTCAAACTCATCAAGGAAGTCAGACGCGGAAGAATCAAGGAATACGTCGAAACTCATCCCAAAGCCGTTTACACCGAAGGTTGCAGCGGCATCTGGAACGTAAAGTGCGACATCGCTCTTCCTTGCGCAACTCAGAATGAGATCAACGAAGCATCCGCGAAAGCCCTCGTTGCGAACGGTGTCACCGCCGTTGCCGAAGGTGCGAATATGCCCTCTACTCCCGAGGCAGTTGCCGTATTCAAGGCAGCAAAGGTACTCTTCGCTCCCGCAAAGGCTTCCAATGCCGGCGGTGTAGCAACCTCCGCACTTGAAATGACACAGAACTCCGAGCGCCTCTCCTGGACGTTCGAAGAAGTTGACGCCAAACTCAAGACCATCATGGAAAACATCTACATGAACGCTTCCAAGACCGCAAAAGAATACGGACTTGACGGCGACCTTGTTGCCGGTGCAAACATCGCGGGCTTCCTCAAAGTCGCAGATGCTATGTACGCACAGGGACTTGTTTGATATCTCCGAAAACACCGAGAAAGATCCCGAATTTTCGGGCATCTTTCACAGGGATTTTTTCACCCATATAACCCATTCAAGGAAGTGTAGGTCT
>JAKSPH010000081.1 GCA_024404975.1 Clostridia bacterium
TCTACTACAAGAGGTCTTTTTATTCAATGTCCGTTTTTACGGGTTCAGTTCATTTCGCATAGCACTTTTTCATTATTCTTCCGCCGAGCGGTCGCGCGTCAGATTCTTCATCCAGCGGAAACGGTTGATCTTCACGGCGGCAACGAAGCACTTTAAGATCTGATCGGATTTCAGACACGCAAAGACGATCCACGGTGCAAGTCCGAACTTCGCGGTGATAAGCGCCGAGGGGATCACGATAAGGAAGATAAAGATGCAGTCGTTCTTGAACACGAATGAAATATCGCCGCCGCTCTTGACAAGTCCGAACAGGCACGCGCACTGATAGCAGGTGCCGATGATGGTGACCGAGAGGACGTTGAGTAGTTTGTTCGCTTCCGCGATGGCTTCCGCGCTGACTTTGAACAGTGAGAAGAAGGGATTCCGGATAAGTTGGAGAAATCCGGACGTCAAAAGACCGAGAACGAGGAAGATGACCTGCACGGTCTTTGCGTATTCACGCATCTTGTCCTCTTTTCCCGCGCCGATGGTCTTTCCCGTAATGATGCCGACCGCGCCCGCCATACCGTTCATCACGACGTAGCAGAGGTTGTTGAGCGTGTTGGTGAGTGAAAGTCCGGCGACGACGGGTTCTTCAAACCGTCCCATGATCGCGGAGGAGGCAAAGAGGTTGGAAGCCCAGACAAGCTGACCTGCCATAATGGGCGTTCCGTAGCGGAGGAAATCGCGCAAAAGGAGTTTGTCCGTCTTTGTGAGTTCGGAGAAGCGGAAGGAGAGTTTTTTGTCGGCGACGAACACGTAGACGGTAACGATACCCGCTTCGATGATTCTTGCGATCAGA
Organism: Clostridia bacterium; assembly: GCA_024404975.1. Classification (GTDB taxonomy): domain Bacteria; phylum Bacillota; class Clostridia; order Oscillospirales; family CAG-272; genus UBA1740. Next base: position 842 of record JAKSPH010000081.1, read on the forward strand.
GTCGCGATGGCGGCGCCCCTGACACCGAGGGCGGGGAGTCCGAGTTTACCGAAGATCAGAACGTAGTTGAGCGACACGTCGACGGCGAGAGAACAGAGAGAAACGTAAAGACCTACGCGCGCTTTCTCCACGCTTCGCATCCCCGCGACAAGCGCCTGCGTCCAGCAGAAGAAGGCGTAGGAGAAACTGACGATCGCGAGATATTCGGTTCCTGTCGATACGATATCCGGCTGATTTGTAAACAATTGTATGATAAATCGAGGGAAAACCGCACAAACGAGGTTCAACAGCGCGCCGAAGATGACCGAGAAGCGAATACCGATCGCCACGATCTTTCGGATGGAATCGAGGTCCCGTTTTCCCCAATACTGCGCGGAGAAAATCAGGATCGCGCCTTCGATACCGCCGGAAAATACCTGCAGCAGTGTCTGCACCATGTTACCCATATACACGCCGGAAACCGCCGTATCGCCGAGAGAACCGATCATCGTCGTATCGGCAAGGCCGACCGAGAAGGTCACGAGGTTCTGAAGCGCGATCGGCACCGCGAGCAGGAACAGATTTTTATAAAAGGATTTATCCCTTGTCAATATCATATTTTTCTCCAGCAAAAAGACTTCGGTACGAACATTTTGCCCATACCGAAGTCCATTTTATCACATATTATCCCGAAGTGCAACGATTTTTTCAGGTTTTTCCGTGAAAGTCGGCGCGCAACTCACCGGGACGCCTTGTTCAGCAGAGAGGAAAGCCGTTTGACAAGATCACGTTTTTGCTCCTCGGACATTCCCTCGGCGTTTGCCACCGCTTCCGTGATGAACCGTTTCTCCTGCGCGTTGAACGCCCTGCCGCCGAGATAGAAGCCGTCTTTCGTCTTTTCGATCGGATAACCGATCTGTCTGAGCGTACGGATGTTCCGTCCGACGGTCTTTCTGTCGCACGGATACACGGCGGAGATCTCTTTCGCGATCTCCGTCTGACGCAGGGGGTGACTCGCGTCGCTCTGATTCTCCAGGATCTTCAGAACGAGCAGGATCAGCGGTTTCTTTCCGATTTTCTTTTTCTCCATGGCAAAGATCATACGGTCATGCCGTAATGCTTTTTCCAATATTCCTTCCAGACCATATAACCGCCGAAGGTTTCCTCATGGGAATCGTATCCGTGGCCAAGGCTGAACGAGTGATAACCGCACTCGATTTTGAAGATGGTGTCGATGATGCCGACTCTGACTTTCTTCATCACGTCGGGCGAGGTGTTCTCGTCGTAGATGCCGAGGATCTTGAAGGTCGCGAGCAGGGCGACGACCATATTGAGGTCGTGCGAGGTGTACGCCGCGGAGGAACGGATGCCGTTTCCGTCGCCGCTCTTGAATTCGGTCATCATACCTTCCTTGCCGAGCATGGGCGAGGATTTACCGCCGAGGATGTACGCTTTGGGGGAGCCGTCCTCATATTCGCCGTAGGAATTGATGACAGGACCGCCGTTGAAGCAGAAGTTCAGAAGATCGTCGAAGATCTCTTTCGGCTGATTGAGTTTGAAACCGTGGTAGGTGTAATCGCCGACGACGCCGACGCCGGTTCCCGCACTTTTTCCCGCGACCTGTCCGTTTCTTTCGAGGGATTCGCCGAAGAATGCGTCACCGCCGTGCGCGAGAAGGTCTTTTCCCGCGGGAGCGAGTCTGCCGTCCGCCAAGGTCTTGGAAGGTGTGTTCCAGCATTGCAAAGCGCGGGTGAAACCGTACTTTTCAAACCGTGCGATCATCTCGTCCACGTTGAAGGAGGCGAGTTTTTCATTGAGTTTGTCCGCACCGCCGAAGTATTCCGCGCAAAGAAGAATCTGCGGAACGTTGGCAAGGCGGTAATTGGGGTTCCATCCTTTATTATAATTGCCTCTCATGGCAGGGCCGGTGCAATAGTCGTTTCTGTCGTCCGTCGCGAACGAGCAGAGGTAAGCGAACGCCTCCATGACGGTGTCGATACGCGCAAACTCCTCTTCGGTGAACTCACGGCACAGGGTGGGTGTCTTTTTGATGAGCGTGAGTGCCGCGGTGATGAGGGGATAGTTCCAGAATGGGCAGCAGTCGAACATAGGTTCTTTTCCGCCGGAAATGAACTCGCGCACGTTCGCAACGATGCGGGGAACGATGGGAGAGAGTCCCGGATTTCTGTTTTCCTCGATCACGAGGGTGAGAAGACCGGCAGCAGTTGTCATGGTGCTGTTGTCGTTGTCATTGGAATCGGGTTTGGGAGAGAACACAAGATTCGGCAGGTTGTACGCCCACGCGAAGGTTTTGGGTTCGAACTCTTTGGTAAGGATCGCTTCGTAAGCGTTGCCGGGTTCCGCGCAGGACTTGTTCCAACAAGCGAATTCGGCACCGCCGTCCGTCTTTACGGTAAAGGTTTCTTTGCCGACGGTAAATTTGGTTTCGGACATTTCGTAATCTCCTTTTCGGGAAAAACTCCTGTTTCCCTCTTTATGTTGTATTATAGCAAACTTCTCTCCCGATTGCAAGGAAAAAACGAAAATCTCTTCACTGATTTTCGCTCCGCGAAACCGCCGTCGCTCATAAAACAGAGGAATCGCAAGCCGTCACTCAAAACCAACCCATAGATAGAAAGAACGGGCGGCTTTCGCCACCCGTTCTTTGGAACGAAGAACCACTTGCCATCGCTTTAAAACCAACCCATAGATAGAACGAGGAATCGCAGCCGTCGTCTTAAAACCAGCCCATAGATAGAAAGAACGGGCGGCTTTTGCCACCCGTTCTTTGGAACGAAGAACCACGGTTCTTCGTTCTGTTATCTTTGAATTCTGCCCGTGCCGTTACCGCCGGCAAGTGCCTTGACTTCGTCAACGCTGACCATATTGAAGTCGCCCTGGATGCTGTGCTTCAGGCAAGAAGCCGCAACCGCGAATTCAACGGTATCCTGCGTGGAGTAACCGTTGAGGCAAGCGTAGATAAGTCCGCCGCCGAAGCTGTCGCCGCCGCCTACGCGGTCAACGATGTGCATGTGGTAAGACTTGGAGAAGCAGTATTCCTTACCGTCGTAAAGAAGTGCCGCCCAGTCGTTGTCGTTCGCGCTGATGGAAGAACGAAGGGTGATGGCAACCTTCTCGAAACCGAATTTCTCGGCGAGCTGACGTGCAACGGATTTGTAACCCTCATGGTTGAGTTTTCCGCCGGCGATATCGGTGTTTTCCGCATCGATACCGAATACGTCGTGAGCGTCTTCCTCGTTGGAGATGCAGACGTCTACGTACTCGCAGAGTTTGGTCATGGTCGCACGTGCTTCTTCACGGGACCAGAGTTTCTTTCTGAAGTTGAGGTCGCAGGAGATCTTCACGCCGTGTGCTTTTGCGGCTTTGCACGCCTCAAGGCAGATGCCGGCAACGGTGGGGTTCAGAGCGGGAGTGATACCCGTGAAGTGGAACCAATCTGCACCGGTAAAGATCTTATCCCAATCGAAGTCTTCGGGCTTTGCTTCTGCGATCGCGGAATGTGCGCGGTCGTAGATGACCTTGGAAGGACGCTGGGATGCGCCTTTTTCATTGAAATAAATGCCGACTCTGTCGCCGCCGCGAACGATGTTCGAGGTGTCAACGCCGAATCTGCGAAGAGCGTTTACGGCGCTCTGACCGATTTCGTGCTTGGGGAGTTTGGTTACGAACGCGGAGTCAAGTCCGTAGTTGGCAAGAGAAACGGAAACATTCGCTTCACCGCCGCCGTAAACAACGCCGAATTTGTCTGCCTGGGTAAAGCGAAGGTATCCTTCGGGTTCCAGACGAAGCATGATTTCACCAAAAGTAACAACTTTCATGGAAAGTATCCTTTCTTGTGTTTCATATATTTTTTTGGTATCGCATATATTTTACCAAAGACGCGGAAAAAAATCAAGTCCTTATATAAGAAAATATATATTTTAATAAGAAACCGAAATAAAAAAGGGAACGTTTCCGTCCCCTTTTCGTCGGTTTTACAGAGATTTCAGTTCGGCGAGGCAGTCTGCGCAGATCTTTTTCTCACGGAACACGGAAATTCCGTCGATGCCGCCGCAGAAAGCGCACGCGGGTGCGTACTTCTGAAGAATGATGCGATCGTTCTCAACGAAGATCTCAACGGGATCGTCGGTGGCGATGCCCATGTTCTTTCTCATTTCTTTGGGAATGACAAGTCTGCCGAGTTCGTCAATATTTCTTACAATGCCGGTAGATTTCATGTTTTTTTGCTCCTTTTTCCAATTTCTGACAATATAATATCACGAACAACGACAAATGTCAATAGTTTTTGCTAATTTTTTCCAAAATATAAAAATCGGGGGGTGACGGCATGGAAAACGCGTTTGAAACCGTGGCGGCACTCTTGCCAAACCGCGTCACGCGGGAGATCCGCGCGCTCTCGGAAAACCGTGTCCGCTTCTTCTCCGATCTGTCGGAGATCCGCCTGCGGTCGGGCGGGGCTTCTTCGCTCACCGTCGCGGGGAAGAACGTGCTTTTGCTTTCCGCTGTTGAGAAAACCGAGATCGCGGGGATCGTGAACCGCCTGTGCCGCGGCTCCATGTACGCGTTCCGCGATGCGATCGCGGCAGGGTATCTGCCCTACGTCGGCGGGGTGCGTGTCGGACTTTGCGGTTCGGCGCGGTACGAGGGCGGTCGGCTGATCGGCATCAGCGACGTGAGCAGTCTTTCGTTCCGGCTTCCCCACGCGGTCTGCGACACCGCCGATCTTGTGTTTGAGGAATGGGAAAAGGGCGTGCGTTCGGGGATGCTCGTCTACTCCCCGCCCGGCGGGGGAAAGACAACCGTTCTCCGCGCCCTCGCCCTGCGGATCGCCACCGGAGAGCGCCCGAAACGGGTGGCTCTGATCGACGAACGCGGGGAATTTTCCGCCGAGGATTACACGAGGGCGACGGTGGATATTCTCGCGGGATACGAGCGCGCGCGGGGCATGGAGATCGCCACCCGGACGC
>JAKSPH010000082.1 GCA_024404975.1 Clostridia bacterium
GACAGGGAAGCACTGACCCGTTCGTTTTCAAATGAAAAAATCCGTCGTTCATGTTGACAATCCTCTTGCCATGTGTTAAAATAAAGAAAAAATCCTAAAGGAAGCAATTATGGCAAGATATGAAGAAGCAAAGGCGCTCTATGCCGCATACGGCATCGACACTGAAAAAGCACTCGATACTTTGAAAAACGTTGAAATCAGCGTTCACTGCTGGCAGGGAGATGACGTCATCGGCTTTGACGGAAGCGATTCTCTCGACGGCGGTATTCAGACCACCGGTAACTATCCCGGAAGCGCAAAAACGCCCGAACAGTTGATGGCAGACATCAAAAAGGCATTTTCTCTGATGCCCGGTAAGAAACGTTTGAACCTCCACGCCTGCTACGCTTTTCTCGGCGCAGATAAGGGTAAGGTTGACCGCGACGCCTACACCTACAAGTACTTTGAACCGTGGGTCAAGTTCGCAAAGGAAAACGGCATCGTCGGCATCGACTTTAACCCGACGTATTTCGGACACCCCATGATGAAAGACGGACTCTCTCTTTCTTCCCCCGATGAAGAAGTCCGTACCTTCTGGATCAATCACGGTAAATCCTGCATCGCGATCGCAGAGGAATTCGCCCGTCAGATGGGACCTCCCTCCCTCGTCAACATCTGGATCCCCGACGGATTCAAGGACATTCCCGCAGACCGCCTTTCTCCCCGCCTTCGTCTGAAGGATTCTCTCGACCGCATCCTCGCGGATTACGACCGTTCCTTGGTTCACGTTTCCGTAGAATCCAAAGTGTTCGGCATCGGACTTGAGAGTTACACCGTAGGTTCCAACGAGTTCTATCAGAACTACGCCGCAAAAGCGGGAATCTGCTGCCTTCTCGATACGGGACATTATCATCCCACTGAAGTCGTTTCGGATAAGATCCCCTCGCTCCTCGCCTTCTACGACAAAGTAGCACTTCATATCTCCCGCCCTGTTCGTTGGGACTCCGACCACGTTGTCATCTTCGACGACGAACTCAAGGAACTCTGCAAAGAGATCGTCCGCAACAACGCCATTGATAAGATGCTGATCGGACTTGACTATTTCGATGCCTCCATCAACCGTATCGGCGCGTGGGTCACCGGTGAGCGCTCGGTAGAGAAAGCACTTCTGTTTGCTCTTCTTCAGCCCTCCGATGAAATGCGTAAACTACAGGATCAGGCGAAATTCGGTAAGATCCAGCACCTGCAGGAAATCTTCAAGACCATGCCTCTCGGTGACGTATGGAACGAATACCTCCGCCGTCAGAACCTCGTTGACGATTGGTATGACGAGTGCGAGAAGTACGAAACCGAAGTTCTCTCCAAAAGATAATGAATAATCGTGAAAACGGACTGCCGCACTGCCGGCAGTCCGTTTTTTTATTTCTGAAAATGTCGAAAAATGTATGGCATTCTTTGATTTGTACCATTATCGTACCAATACGGAAGCCGTAAGAATAAGTCGATTCCGGTCGGAAGAACCAGAATTTTTCCATTCCTTCCGTTATTTTCCTCCGCGTTTTCACGGTTGTTTTTTAACAGTTCTTTCGATTTTACCTTGACAACTCTTGTATAGTGTACTATAATAAATAGGTATTTAATAAAAGGAGACCGCAAATTTGCGGAAAAACCATGACAAAAATTGATATTTTCTCGGGCTTTCTCGGTGCAGGGAAAACCACTCTCTTTAAGAAGTTGATCTAAGAAGCATATGCGGGCGAGCAGGTCGTGCTGATCGAAAACGAATTCGGTGAGATCGGTATCGACGGCGGATTCCTCAAGGATTCCGGCATCAACATCACCGAAATGAACTCCGGCTGCATCTGTTGCTCTCTTGTCGGCGATTTCAGAACCGCTCTCGCACAGGTCATCGACACCTATCATCCCGACCGCATCATCATCGAGCCGTCGGGTGTCGGCAAACTCTCCGATGTGATCAGAGCCGCTTCCACCGCCGATCCGAACGCGGCAGTTCTCAACTGCTTTACCACCGTCGCCGATGCGGGCAAAGTGAAAATGTATATGAAGAACTTCGGCGAATTTTTTAACGATCAGATCGAACACGCCTCTGCGATCGTCCTTTCTCATACCGACCTTGCTTCGGATAAGAAGATCGCGGAAGCCGTTGCCCTCATCCGTGAGCATAACCCCGAATCCGTCATCGTTACCACGCCTTGGGATAAACTCACCGGCATGGAGATCCTCTCCGCTATGGAGAAGAAAGATACCCTCGACGACATTCTCAAAGAACTCGCCGAGGAATCCGAGCATGAGCATCATCACCATCACCACCACGACGATGACGAGGAATGCCACTGCGGCTGCCATCACGACGATGATGACGACGATGATGAGGACGAGCATGATCATCATCATCACCATGATGACGATGAGGAAGAATGCCATTGCGGTCATCACCATCACGACGACGATGACGACGACGATGACGACGAGCATGAGCATCACCACCATCATGAAGACGGTGAGGAGTGCCATTGCGGTCATCACCATCACCACCACGCAGACGAAGTCTTTACCAGCTGGGGCGTAGAAACCACCCACAAGTTCACCGAAGAGCAGATCACCGCGGTTTTGAACGCGTTTATCGAAGATCCCTCTCTCGGCATGATCCTCCGTGCGAAGGGCATTGTCGAAGGCGAGAACGGCGAGTGGATCCACTTTGACTACGTTCCCGGTGAACCCGACGTCAGAAACGGAAGCGCCGGCATCATCGGCAGACTTTGCGTCATCGGTTCCGGCATTGATAAAGCACGTATCGCCGAACTCTTCGGCATTTGATTTGGGAGAATACTATGGCAGAACAATTACAGGAAATACCCGTCTATCTCTTTACCGGTTTCCTTGAAGCCGGAAAAACGAAATTCATCACCGAAACCATGCAGGATGAGAATTTCAACGACGGCAAACGCAACTATCTTATCATCGCCTGTGAAGAGGGCGAGGAAGAATACGATCCCGAAGCCCTCGGAAAGAACGTGTCCTTCGCCACCTTCGACGATGAGCAGTCCCTCACGGTCGACCGTCTTTCCGCAATGGTAAAGCGTGCAAAAGCCGACGTCGTTGTCGTTGAGTACAACGGTATGTGGCAGCTCGACCGCTTCTACAACGCGCTCCCTGAAAACTTCATGGTATATCAGGAGATCTTTATTGCGGATTCCACCACCATTATGGGATACAATTCCAATATGCGTTCTCTTGTCGTCGATAAACTCACTTCCTGCGAAATGGCGGTGTTCAACCGCACCGATAAGGATACGGACAAAGAAACCCTCCATAAACTCGTCCGTGCCATTTCCCGCAAGGCGAATATTTGCTATGAAGACAAAGCCGGAGAGATCGAATTCGATCAGATCGAAGATCCGCTTCCTTTTGATATCAACGCACCCGTGATCGAGATCAAGGACGAGGATTTCGCGATCTTCTACCGCGATCTGTCCGAAGATTTCTCCAAATACAACGGAAAAACCGTATCTTTCCGCGGTATCGTCGCACTCGATAAAGCCTTGCCGAAGGGTCATTTCGCCGTCGGTCGTCACATTATGACCTGTTGTCAGGCGGATATTACTTACCGCGGCGTCGTCGCCAAAGGTATGGGTTCTCTCAAACTCAAAACCCGTGATTGGGTAAAAGTCACGGGAACTCTGAACGAGGAGTTTTCTCCTCTCTATCAGGACGTCGGACCTGTCCTCACCGTTCTTTCTGTGGAAATGACGGGAAAACCCGCACAGGAAGTCGCTACGTTCTACTGATCACGCGTCTGGAAGCGCGGAGCATATTCCCACCCAAAAACATAGGAGTATCTCATGAAATCCGTTCTCAAGTTTGTAAAACCCTATTTGTGGCTTGTGGTGATCTGTCTGTTCTTCAAGACCTCGGCTGCGTTCGCGGAACTTGCCATTCCCGCCCTCCTTGCGAGGATCATAGACGAGGCGGTTCCCGCCGACGATATGAAGATGGTGATGGTATGGGGAGGACTGATGATCCTTCTCGCCGTCGCCATGTTCCTTCTGAACATTTTGGGAAACCGCTATGCCGCCATCGCCTCCGGTAAGGCGTCAAGAGATCTGCGCCACGCCCTGTTCGTAAAGATCAGTTATCTCGATGCCGAAGCGACCGATGCGCTGACGTTGTCCTCACTCACCTCGCGTATGACCTCGGATACGTACGTTCTCACCTCGTTTTTCGCCCGTCTGCAAAGAATGGGCGTAAAAGCGCCGTTGATCCTTATCGGCGGTATCATCATCACGCTGTTCATTGATTGGCGATTGGCGCTTGTTCTGATCTCGGTGATGCCGTTCGTATGCCTCACGGTCTACCTCGTTTCCGCGAAATCCGTGCCGATCTACGCCGAAGAGCAGACCATTCTTGACGACATTGTCAAGCAGATCGACGAAACGTCCTCCGGTATCCGCGTGATCAAAGCGCTCTCCAAAACCGAGCATGAAAAGAAAAAGTTCAAAACTGTTTCCGAGCGGTTGATGGGCAGGGAAATGAGCGCCGGTAAGATCATGTCGCTCACGAAACCCATCACCGACCTGCTCCTCAATATCGGACTTGTCTGCGTGATCCTCCTCGGCGCCTTGCTCGCTCGGTACTACGGCTTCTCCGCGACAGGAAAACTTCTCGCGTTTATGACCTATTTCACGATCATTCTGAACAATATGATCGCCATGACGCGTATCTTCATTCAGATGTCCCGTTCCGTGGCATCCGCGGAACGTATCGAAGAAGTCTTGCTTTGCGAGTCCCATCTCGGCGTCGGTCCCGGCGAAAAGGACGAAGCTCTCCCGTATATCACCTTTGAGAACGTGTCGTTCTCCTATCTCAAACGTCATAACAATCTGGAAAACATCAGTTTTTCTCTTGAAAAAGGACAAACTCTCGGTATTATCGGTGCGACCGGTTCCGGAAAAAGCACCCTTGTCGCTTTGCTTCTCCGTCTGTACGACGTTGACTCCGGCAGAGTGACGATCGGGGGTCGTGATATCAAATCCATTCCGCCCGAAGAACTCCACTCCATGTTCGGCGTGGCGTTCCAGAACGATTTCGTACCCGCGGGTACGATCGACGAGAACGTAAAATTCTTCCGGCATCTCTCCGATCAGACTGTGGACGATGCCTTGACTGCCGCACAGGCGTCCTTCGTCTTTGAGGAAGGCAAAGACCGGCAGATCACGACGCGCGGAACCAACTTGTCCGGCGGTCAGAAACAGCGTATGATCGTTGCGCGCGCGCTTGCGGGAGATCCCGAGATCGTCATTCTCGACGACGCGTCCTCCGCCCTCGATTACCGCACGGATGCCAATCTTCGCCACGCACTGCACGAGCGGCGCGGCAAAACGACCGTGATCGTGTCCCAGCGCATCGCCTCCGTCAGAAATTCCGACGTCATCCTCGTGCTTGATAAAGGACAACTCATCGGAAAAGGCACTCACGACCAACTGATGCAAAACTGCCCCGTGTACGGAAAAATTGCGGAAGTGCAATTCGGCGGAAAGGGGGAGAAGCGATGAAAGCACCGGAACAGGCAACCCCGAAAAACAAATATGCGGGCATTGACATGATGAAGGGCAGAGATAAACGGTATATCTACCGCGGACTTTGGAAATATCTCTCCCACTATAACCTTCTTCTGACCGCCGCCATGGCACTGAATAGCCTCGCCGGCGTTCCGGCCATCAACGCTACCTCC
>JAKSPH010000083.1 GCA_024404975.1 Clostridia bacterium
ATTCATAAGCGACCTCCGAAGTCAAAAAAACAGCCCCTCCAAACGAAGAAAGATATCTTGATTCAGAAAGGGGCTTGCATACGCATATCATAGCACAAACGCGGGTAAAATGCAAGAGGTTTTTTCAAAAAAATACGCCTTTTTATTCGTTTTCCCGCCCTTGACAATCTTTAAGAAATATGGTACACTAAACGTAAATAAAACGTACGCGAGAGGCATTATGAAGAAAGCAGTCATCGTCATCAACGGCGCGGGAGGCGTGGGAAAAGACACCCTGTGCAACCTTGCCGCCCGTCATTTCAAAGTAAAAAACATCTCTTCCATCACCCCGATCAAAAACGTGGCAAAACTCTGCGGTTGGGACGGCGGAAAAGACGATAAATCGAGAAAGTTTCTCTCGGATCTCAAAGCGCTGACTGTCGCTTACAACGACTACCCGACGCGTTGGGCGACAGAGGAATACCGTGCCTTTCTCGCTTCGGACGAGCAGGTGATGTTCGTCCATATCCGTGAGGGGAGCGAGATCGCCAAATTCGTGAGCGCCACCGACGGCAAGGCAAAGACGCTTCTTGTCCGCGGCGGTACCCGCTACGGCAAAGTCGGCGGTTACGGCAACGTGTCCGACGACGACGTGGAAAACTACCCCTATGACTACTTCTATGTAAATGAAAAAACGCTCGGCGAAGCGGAAGAGGAATTTTCCGCTCTGATCCATGAGATCCTCAACGCCTGATCTTCCCCCGACCTATGAAAGGAGGAACCGATGAAAAAGACCGCACTCTGCCTGTTCTTTACGTTCCTTGCACTGATGCTTGTCGGATGTACGGCAAAAAGACCGGAACCCGATCTCTCCGTCCGTGTCCTTCTGCGTATGACGGAGGAGGCGACGGGGAGCGCGTCCGGCATGGTACTCGACGTTACGCCCGGTTCGTCCGCGGTGTTCGACCTCTCGGGTTCCGGTTTCTATCCGCTGGAAGTTCCCGAAGGCGCGAGCTTCGATGAAGAAACTCTCCGGCTCACCGTTTCCCGCGTCCGTGCGCCGATGACGCTCGATATGCCCGTCATCGCCGGAACCGCTTCCGGTGAAAAAGTCAAACTGTTGACCTACGCCGATGCCGCGGGCGGTACGGTCGTCTTTGCCAAAGGCGCAAGTTACATGACACCGGGTGTCGTTACGGTCAGAGCCGAAACCAAAGCCGGTTATACCTTCGCGGGTTGGTCGCAGGGCGGCTATCTCTCCGGCGGCGGAACTCTCGTCAGCACATCGGAGAGCTATACGTTCTTCCTCTCCGCAAACTCGAAACTCTACGCCAATTTCAAAAAGCACTCCTACACGATCATCTACCATACGGGGGAGGGAAAAGTCGCCGCGACCGGTCAAAACACCTACACCGTCACGAAGGAATACAGCGATCAGTTCGCGATGCAGCAGACGGTCCATGAAAACGGCACCTTCACCCGCGCGGGCTACGTCGCCGTCGGTTACAGTACGCAGCAGGTGAACTTCGAGGACTACGCCGATTGCAACGCGATTCCTGGGTTCTGCAATCTCGGCGGCGTTTGTTCGGTCCCCGAAACGACGGACACGTTGGATCTCTACGTCGTATGGGCGAAAGAAACGCCCGCGTCCGACTTCACCGTCAGCGGTTCCGCGATCACCAAATATAAAGGAACGGCGAAAACTCTCGTCATTCCGTCTTCCGTCGGCGGAAAAACGATCACCTCCGTTTCTTCCGGCGCGGTATCGGGAAACCTTACCCGTGTCGTGATCCCGCCCACTGTGAAAACCTTGGCGGACGGTGCCTTCACGAATTGTCCCAAACTCTCCGAAGTGGTATTTTTCGACTCGGTGCAGACACTGTCCGATGCCTCCTTCGCCTCCTGTCCGGAGATCCGAACCGTCGTCCTCAACTCTCAGCGGCTTCCGCGCTACGCCACCAATTATGAGGGACTCTTCTGCATCAAATACGAGCGTCTTTGCGCTTTGCAGGGCAAAAAACTCATCGCGGTTTCCGGCTCTTCCTCCCTTGAAGGATTTCTTTCCGCCGACGTGGAAAAGGCGTTCCCCGAATATCAGGTCATCAACTTCGGCACCATCGTGCCGTATTCCGCCGTATTCCAACTCGATGTCATTTCCAACCATCTGTCCGACGGCGATCTCGTCGTCTTTGCACCGGAATATATGATGGCACAGCAGATGGGAAGCGTCAAACTCAACGGCAAGATCTTCCGCGGTTTCGAAATGTGCTACGACGTATTCCGTGAAGTCGATATGCGGAAGTACACCGGATTCTTTACGGCGTTCCGCGATTTCCAGAACGGTGGCGGAGAAGAGAATATCCCCCGCGCCGCGATCAGTATGTCGCCGAAGGAATATCAGACACCGTTTGCCGATATGAACAAGTACGGGGATTACACCATCGACCGTACGGTGCAGAAAGTCGGTGCCGGTTCCGGCTCCTACAACTACTCGACCTCGCTGATCCAAGCCGATAAACTCAACGAAGTCTATCACAAGATCCGTTCGAAGGGCGGCGAAATGGTCATGACCTTCTGTCCGTTCGATGCCTCGGCGGCGAGCGCGGCGATGAAAAATGAAAGTGCCTCTCTCGCCTTCGCGCAATCCTGCAGAGATCTGTTCGATTTCGAAGTCATCTCCGTCCCTTTGACCTATATTATGGACCATTCCTTCTTCTACGACAGTTTCTGGCATTTGTCCGAAAAGGGTGCCGCCATCCGCACGGACAACCTGATCGCGGACTTGAAGAAGTACTTCGGGGAAAGGGAGTGAGCGTATGAAAAAGACAGTATTCACACTTCTGATCCTCCTCTCTCTGATCTTCCCGTTTGCCGCCCTTGCCGCCGTCGGTGCGAAACCTGTTTATCAGGACACCTTCGTCGGCGAACTCGCCGAGAAATACGACCGACTGTACTCTCTCGATGAACCGAAGATCGTCATTATCGGCGGTTCTTCCGTCGCGTTCGGCATCGACAGTGCCATGATGGAAGCGAAACTCGGTATGCCCGTGGTCAATTTCGGACTTTACGCCAATCTCGGCACGAAAATGATGATCGAACTCGCGACCGATGCGATCGGAGAGGGAGATATCGTGATTCTCGCTCCCGAACTCAATGCCCAAACCCTATCTCTGTATTTCAACGCGGAAACGGCGGCGCAGGCGCTGGACGGCAACAGGAAGATGCGTTACGCCCTTGACGCGGACGACAGAGTATCTCTGATCGGTGCCTCTTTCAGACTTGCCCTCGATAAGATCTCCTATGCCACCCGAGGTACCGCGCCTGAGAACACGGGCGCGTATTCCAAAGAGGTGTTCAATGAGTACGGCGATAACACCTTCGACCGCCCTTATAACGTGATGACCGCCGTTCCGAAATCCCTGTCCTTCGGCTTCCTTGTCGAGGACGACGGCGTAACGACCGAATACGAGCAGTTCATCGACTTCGTAAACGCCTTTTGCGATAAAGTTTCCTCGCGCGGTGCCGACGTCTATTATTCCTTCGCCCCGATGGATGAGGCGGCGCTCACGGCGGAAACGGACGAAGAATCCATCCTTTTATATTATAATAACCTCCGGAAATCCCTGCATTGCCGCGTGATCAGCGATCCCTTCGCCTATCTGATGGACGATGGCTACTTCTACGATACCGTGTTCCATCTCAACAACGCGGGTGTTACCGTCCGCACGGTCAACCTCATCGACGACGTCAAACGTGAGCGCGGTGATTTCACCGTTACGATGGCAAAAGCGGATCTTCCGTCGCCTCCGGGTTATGCCGTCAAAGAGATCCTCGGCACGGAAACGGAAAACCTCTTCTTCCTTCTCAATAAGACGGTGGACAATTCAGGCGAGTATTGGGAAGTCGTCGGCTTGAACGCGCAGGGAAAAACGCAGACGACGCTCACCGTTCCCGACATCGTGGACGGCATCCCCGTCCGCTCGATCCTGCCTCACGCCTTCGACGGCGCCGCCGTCCGTGAGATCCTGCTCGGACTCAATATCACAAGATTGGAAGGGGAATCTTTCGCCGGCGCGGAAGCCCTCCGCAAAGTCACGGTGCCGGAAGGCAAACGGGCAGGGGACATCTCCGTTCCCGGTACGGGTGATAAGGAAGCAGGACTTGCGCTGATGACCGACGGTGCGAACTCCTTGATGAAAATCTACGTGGACGCCTCCGCGTACGAAGATTTCCTCGGCGAGTATTCGTGGGAAATCTACGGATCCCGGATCCGATCCAAATAACCGACAGACGCCGGGGCCTAAAAATTCGACCCCGGCTCTTTGTATATGTTGCACAAAAACTGCTTTTCGTTTTGTGGAATATTCCCAATATCATATCTCTTGACAATCTTGTCGAAGTGTGGTATAATATCGGTGTGATTGAGAGAATCACAGCAAATTTAAAACCTCACCGATATAGGTTCGGAGTAATTGGCCCGAACGTTTCTACCGCACGCCTCAGTTGCGACTATTGGTTACTTTCGAATGAGAACGCATTTATGTGCCGTTCTCTTTGTTTGTTTTTCATAGTGTGACAGACGGATCGGATGCGGATCGGTCTGTTTTTTATTTCGCAGGACTGTGAAGCAGAGAAGGGGGACCTTGAAGATGAAATTGATGGAACAAAAAATTCTGACGGAAGGTCAGGTGCTGCCCGGCAACATTCTGAAGGTCGGAAGTTTCCTTAACCAACAATTGGACATTGAGTTCCTTCACGAAGTCGGAAAAGAGATCGCCCGTCTTTATAAGAATACCGGCGTCACGAAAGTGATTACCATTGAGGCATCGGGAATTCCGCTTGCCACTCTCGCCGCACTCGAACTCGGTGTACCTGCCGTCATCGTGAAGAAGCACGCATCCGCGAACCTCTCACACGACGTCTATTCCGCCGAAATTGCTTCCTTTACTCATAAGAACACTTATACCGCCGTTGTGGCGAAAGAATATTTGAACAAAAACGATTCCGTTCTCATTGTTGACGACTTCCTCGCGGTCGGAAATGCGATCCGCGGCTTGCAGAAGATCCTGAACGATGCGGGTGCGACCCTTGCCGGTTGCGCGATCGCGATTGAAAAGGGCTTCCAGCATGGCGGCGACGAACTTCGCGCCGAGGGGATTCGCGTAGAATCCCTTGCGATCGTCGATGAAATGAAGGACGGAGAAATCACCTTCCGTCCGTGAGAAATACTCTCCCGGGCGTTTTTCATTGGTTACAAGAGTCTGACTCTGTAATATAAATTTTATAGGAGGAACATGATAATGTTCAAGAAAGTACTCTCTCTCGTACTCGTTCTCGTTCTTTGCTTCTCTATGTCCGCGGCACTTACCTCTTGCGGCGAAAATGATTTCAGAGTAGCATTGATCTGCCTGCACGGCAAGAACTCCACCTACGACAAGAACTTCATCGATGCGTTCAAGACTGCCTGCGCTAACGTCGGCATCAAGAACTCCAGCAGAAAGATTGTCGTAAATATTCCCGAAGATACCGCTTGCTATGACAAAGCGGCTCAGTTCGCTGACCGTGGCTACGATCTCGTCTTCGCTGATTCCTTCGGTCACGAGCCCTATATTATCCAGGCTGCCAAGGAATTCCCCGACGTTCAGTTCTGCCATGCTACCGGTAACGGCGCGCATACCGAAGAACTCAGCAACTTCCACGATG
>JAKSPH010000084.1 GCA_024404975.1 Clostridia bacterium
CTCGTCATCGTTTACGGTGAGGGTGAACGCCTTGGCTCCGGTAGCGGTCGCTTTCGCGAGTTCCGCCTGTGCGCCGGCTACGTCGGCACCGGCAGAAAGGATACCCTTCTTTGCACCGCCGACAAGACCGTTTGCGGCTTTACCGAACACGGTAGCGGCTGCAATCGCATCTCTGTCGAGGGCGAGGGAAAGTGCTTTTCTTACGTGAGCATCGGCGAGATACTCATTGGTGGATGTGGTATTGAAGATGAAAGAGAATGTGGACATGGTGTCCGCGGTCTTTGCTTTCTTCTTGAAGTTCTTGCAGGTTTCAAGAGTTGCTTCGCCCATGAAGAATACGGCTTTGTTCTCGATCTGATCATAGGTCAGAGAGGTGAGCGCCTGTTCTTCGTTCTCTTCCCAGAAGGTAACGAGAGTGTAGGGTTTTACGTGAGCGTCAACGACTCTCGCGTTGGTCGGCTGATGGTAACCTTTATTTCTTTCAAGAGAGAAGATACCTCTTTCGGTACTCATCATGGAGATCTTGAAAGGTCCGTTTCCGACACAGGTGTTGGTACTCTTACTCCAAGCGTAGGAGGAAGTCATAACCGAGCTGTCAAGTACGGGAGAGGTTGCGACGTTGGCAAGATTCTTGAGAAGCTGATCTACGTCAGCACCCTCACGGTAGTGAATGGTGAGTTCGTAAGTTCCGGTCGCTTCCGCACCGAAGGAGTACGGATCTGCGGAACCGTTCTTGATCTCGGCGGCGTTTTCGATGTCGTAGAGCAGAGGCGCTGCGGCGCTCTGTCTGCCGGCGTCAAGGATACGGTCACGCCATGCGTAGATGAAGTTCGCGGCGGATACGCGGGTTCCGTCGGAGAAGTAGCTCTGGCGGAGCGTGATCACGATCGTACGCTCTTTCTTGTTCACTTTATATTTCTTTGCGGCAGCCATCTGAAGTTTGCCTTTTGCATTGCGTCTGAAGAGCGGCTCAAACAAAAGACTCATAACCTGTGCTACGTTATCCGATACATACATATCGGTGGGATCGAAGTCGTACATGGTATCGCCGAGGTAAACGGCGATCTGTGCGCCCTCGTCTTTGACTTCTTCCTTGACTTTTTCCTCGCATCCGGCAAGGACACAAACGCATCCGAATACCATCACGAGGCAAAGAAGGAGACTGATAAATCTTTTCATAATAGATCCTCCGGGACTGAATTACAGCATTTTAGTCGTAAACATTTTATCACAAACGCCCGTGTTTTTCAATATAATGTTTCTATATTTTAGAAGCGAGCGAGATTTTCGTTAATTTGCAAAAAAAGCAAAGTGTTATTTTGTACATAATTACCTATAAGAAGGAGATTTTTTACAAAATGAAACGGACGGATTCATTCTTCGGCACGGATATGGCGGCGGAACGCAGGAGCATCCGGGGGCAAACGGTCGCGGGAATAGAGTTCGAGAAACAAACGGTGCGCGGACTTTGGGTGGAGCGGCTGACCGTAACTTCCGGGAAAGGCGCCGCCGCCATCGGCAGACCGATCGGGCACTATCACACGGTTAACACGCCGGAGATGGACGGCATTGAGGAAGGTGGGATCCGTCAGGCGGCAGGGGCGCTCGGCGACGTACTGCGGGAACTGACGGCGGGGGAATTCGGCGAGATCCCGCCCCGCGTGCTGGTGGCGGGTTTGGGCAACGAGCGGTTGAGTGCGGACTGCGTAGGTCCGCTGACCTGCCGGAACGTGACGGCGACACGTCATCTTGCGGGGGAATGTCCCGAACTCTTCTCTACCCTCGGTTGCGCGGAGGTTTGCGCCGTCACGCCCGGTGTGAGTGCGGAGAGCGGAATGGATGCCGCCGATGTGGTCGGTGCCGTGGCGGAGAAGATCCGTCCCGATCTTGTGATCGCGGTGGATGCCTACGCGGCAAGAAGCACCGCACGGCTCGGCACGACCTTGCAGGTGTCCGACACGGGGATCATCCCCGGCGGGGGCGTCGGCAATCACCGGCTTCCGATCGACAAATCCGTCCTCGGTGTCCCCGTGTTCGTCATCGGTGTTCCGACGGTGACGGATTCAAGGATATTTTTTGAGGAAGAAGCCGCAAAGCGAGGATTGAAAAGCTATCCCGCGGCGCCCGACGAGGAGCCGTATTTTGTCTGTCCGAAAGCGGTCGACCGCATCTCCGAAACGGCGGCGAAGATCATTGCTTCCGCCATCAACGAAGTGTACGGAATTTCATAAAAAATCTCCCGTTTTGCATTTTTCCTCGGCAAAAGGATGTGCAAAATGGGAGGTTTTATTTACATTTCCCTGAGTATCAAGGTATCGGCACGGAGTTTCGGAACGACGTGCGTGTCGGCTTCGTCACGGTAGTATCGGATGCTTTCCCCGGCGGCGATGTCGGTCGAAACGACGGTTTCCGAGGGGGTTCCGAACGCGAGGACGAGAACGGGTTGCCACCCCTCGGTGCCGATCATTTCCGACACGGCTTTCCGGTCGAAGTTGGCGAGGATGCAGGTTCCGAATCCCTTTTGCGCGGCGTACAGGACCGCCGCTTCCGAGACGATACCGACGTCGATCGCGAGGTTGGTATCGGGGACGTTCTGTGTCAGAAGGACAAGATAGGAGGTCGGGCGTTCGTCCGGCTTCGGTCCTTCCCAATCTTTGAGATACGCCGCGAATTTCAGCCCTGCAAAGACCGCGTCGCGGTTTTCTTTTTTCGTGATGAGCGCGAAGCGGATGCGTTGCAGATTCCCCGCGGACGGTGTGAAGCGAAGTGCCTCTGCCATCTCTTTCATATCGTCTGCCGTCATTGCCGGAGTTTGCGCAAAACGGCGGACGGATCTTGCCTTTCGGAGCAATTCTTTCATCTCGTCACCTCAATAAATGAAATCGAATTCGAAATCGTAAATGGAAACGGTATCTCCCTCTTTGACACCCGCCTGACGGAGTTTGTCGATGACACCGTTTTTGATGAGTACGCGCTGGAAGAAATTCAGACTCTCGTAATCGTCGAAGTTGATCTGCCCCATGAAGTTGAGCAGCCACTCGCCCTCGACAACGTACTTCTCGTTCTCGCGGCGAACAACGGTTTCACGGCTTCCGGCAGCGTTCTCGACCGCCTCGTCTTCGGGCGCGATCTCGGTTTCGTACACGGTCAGCTCGGGCAATTCTTTGAGTTTCTCGGCGGCGAGGTGTACAAGTTCGGTAAGTCCCTCTCCGCTGACAGCGGAAACGAGGACGCAAGGTCTGCCGAGTTTCTCGCAATACGAACGGAATTCTTCGAGGATGGGTTCATCGGGCAGGAGTGCATCCGTCTTGTTTCCGACCATGATCTGCGGACGTGTCGCGAGTTCTTCGGAGTATTTTTCAAGTTCGGTGTCGATCTTGTCGATGTCGTCGAGGGGATCTCTTCCGTCCGCGGCGGAGAGGTCAACGACGTGGATCAGAAGCCGGCAACGGTCTACGTGGCGAAGGAAATCGTGTCCGAGTCCGAGGCCGTCCGACGCGCCTTCGATCAGACCGGGAATATCGGCGGCGAGGAATCCTTTTCCACCGTCAACGCCGACAACGCCGAGGTTGGGAGAAAGCGTGGTGAAGTGGTAGTTCGCGATTTTGGGTTTTGCCGCGGAAATGCGGGACAGGATGGAGGATTTTCCGACGTTCGGGAATCCGATCAAGCCGACTTCGGCGAGCATTTTGAGTTCAAGGAGGACTTCTCTCTCCTCACCCTTGGTTCCGGCTTTGGCAAAGCGGGGGATCTGTCTTGTCGGCGTGGAGAAATGACGGTTTCCCCAACCGCCTCTGCCGCCGTGGCAAACAACGAACTCACGTTCTTTTGCCATATCGAAGACGACTCTGCCGGTCGCCGCATCTTTGATGAGGGTTCCGGGAGGAACGGGAAGGATCACGTCCTCACCGCTCTTGCCGTGCATTTTATCGCCCATACCGTTCGCGCCGCGTTCGGCAACGAACTTTCTCTTATAGCGGTAAGCGAGGAGGGTGTTGGATCCGTCGTCCACGCGGAAGATGACGTTTCCGCCTCTGCCGCCGTCGCCGCCGTCGGGGCCTCCTGCCGCGACGTACTTTTCACGGTGGAAGGTGACCGCACCGTCGCCGCCGTCGCCGGCTTTCACATAAATTTTGATATTGTCGATAAACATTGTGTTTCCTCTTTACATGGAAGTGTTGTCCTCGCCCTTTTGACGGAGAACGATACGGATGGGCGTTCCCTCGAATCCGAAGGTATCCCGCAGACAGTTTTCAATATATCTTTGGTAAGAGAAATGGAACAGTTCGATGGAGTTGCAGAAGATAACGAACGTGGGGGGATTTGCCGACGCCTGCGTCATGTAGTAGATCTTGAGGCGTTTGCCCTTATCCGACGGGGGCTGAACTCTCGTCATCGCATCGTTGAGTACGTCGTTGAGCATACCCGTGGTGATACGGCGGGAACTCTCCGCGTAGCCCTTCTGAATCAGGGTGTAGAGATTCATTACGCGCTGTCCCGTGAGGGCGGATACGTAGACGATCGGGGCGTAGGTCATATACGCCAGCGCGGTACGGATGTCGTTATTGAATCGGTTGGTCGTACCGTTGTCTTTTTCAACGGTGTCCCATTTATTGACGACGATGATGACGGCTTTCCCCGCCTCGTGCGCGATTCCCGCGATGCGCTCGTCCTGCTCGGTCACGCCGTCGCCGGCATCAATCATCAAAAGGCAGACGTCTGCGCGGTCGACCGCCATTTTGGCGCGGAGAACGGAGAATTTTTCGATACGGTCCTCGACTTTGGACTGACGGCGGATACCCGCGGTATCAATGAAGTTGAAGGTTCCGTAATCGTTGACGATCTTGGTATCCACGGCGTCGCGCGTCGTACCGGCGATATCGGAAACGATCACGCGGTTCTCGCCGCACATACGGTTGATGATGGAGGATTTGCCCGCGTTGGGTTTTCCGATGACGGCGACGTTGATCACGCCGTCCTCTTTTTCCTCTTCTTCGGGAAACTCGCAGTTTTCGATCACCGCGTCGAGCAGGTCGCCGGTACCCGTTCCGTGCAGGGACGAGAGGACGATGGGATCGCGGTCGAAGCCGAGTTCGTAGAATTCGTAATATCCGAGCGGCACGTCGCCGACGGTGTCGATCTTGTTGACGCAGAGAACGACGGGCTTTCCGGACTTTTTGAGCATAACGGCGATATCGCGGTCGTCTGCCACAAGTCCCGCGCGGATGTCCGTGAGGAACACGATGACATCGGCGGTTTCAATGGCGATCTGCGCCTGGATCCTCATCTGCTTGAGAATGGTATCGTCCGACTTGGGTTCGATACCGCCCGTGTCGATGAGAAGGAATTTGCGCCGGTTCCACTCGGCTTCGGCATAAATTCGGTCACGGGTGACACCGGGGGTGTCCTCGACGATGGAGCGGCGCTCTCCGATCAGTTTATTGAATAAGGTGCTTTTGC
>JAKSPH010000085.1 GCA_024404975.1 Clostridia bacterium
GGATCCGTGATGCAAGGCGTACCAACGAGGGCGTCCGCTTCAAAGAGAAACGCGGCAAGCCGATTTTTCCTCTCAAAGAAAAAGAGAGCCGGTTGACCGTCGGCGCCCAATATATCGACGGACCGAGCCGCGACAACGGCTATCTCATGGGAACGAAGTTTTACGGAACGATCAAAGAGAAGAATGGCTATACGAAGATCGTCGGTATCATCATTACCGAGCCGTTTCTTCATCTGCTTTGGGCAGGACTCATCGGCTTCTTCGTGTACAGTTGTCTGCAAAAAGGCGGAATTTCCATCTGGCCGATTTGCCTTGCGGTCATGGGGTTGTTTCTGTTTTACGGAGAGTATGAGAAACAGGGATTGATCAAACGCTTTCTCCATCGCGCGGTTTCCCGCGCAGAGCGTGAGAACCGTACTTCCGGATAACGAAAAAGAACCGTAGCGACGAACTACGGTTCTTTCTTTATTTTGTGAGAGAAGATTGCTTTTTCTTCATTTTCCAAATCAGAATCAAGGTCGTTACGGCACCGATCGCGGGGATCAGAGCATTGATGAGCATTCCCGCTTTCATACCGATCTCTCCCGAAAGAAAACCGGCAAAGAACGATCGGAGAAAACCGTTGTCCACTGCATCGGAGAAGAGTGCGATCGTGCCGGGACCGACAGTACAACCGACATCCCCGCCGAAAGCGAAGAGCGCGAACATGAGCGTTCCGCCGTAGGGGATCCATTTGGCGCCGAGACTGTACGTTCCCGGCCAGAGCAGGGCGATGGAAAGACCGCATAACGCACAACCGAACAGAGAGAGCAGGGGAATCGGCGAGAGCGCCGTCAATAAGTAAGAGAAGGTGCAGAGCATGAATGAGCCGATGATCCATTTTTCAAGATTCAGTTTCTGACCTTTCATGCCGAAGAACAAACGTCCGACACCCATAAAGAGGGCGAAGGCACAGGGACCGAGAAGATCTCCCAAAGTTTTATTGACACCGAGAGAAATTTCCGCATAGTAAGATGCCCATTGCGCCATGCCGAGTTCCGAGGCGCCGGCACACACCATAATGAGCAACATAGGGAAGAAGAATCCCGTTTTCGCGAGAGCGGGGAAGGAAAGACTTTTTTCTTCTTCACAGAGCGTGGCGATCGGAACCGCGGTGAATAATACCGTACAAACAAACGGAACGATCGCCCAAAGGCACGCGAGTAACGGCCAGGATTCTACGCCGACGGTGAAGAAATAGAGGGTGGAGAGAAGAATGACGCCTGCCTGCCCCCAGGAATAGAACGAGTGTAATAGGCTCATCGCTGCCGCTTTGGCATCGCCGGGCAATGCCTCGACCGTCGGACTGATCACTACTTCGATCAGTCCGCCACCGATCGCCATCAAAACGGTGGCGAGAAGAACAGCCGCAAAGGCATCCGGAAGTATCATCGGCAACAATCCGAGAGAAACTAGTCCGATTCCCGCAAGTGCCGTCGCAAGAAGCGCGGAAGCACGGTAACCGATCCTGTCGACAAACACCGCAGAGGACAGATCGACGGCGATCTGTGTGACGAAATTCACGGAGATAAGCAACGTGATCTGTGGGACGGAGATGCCGAGAGATTCGCGGAACGTGACGTAGAGAAGCGGTGTCAGATTGTTGACGATCGCCTGCACGATGTAAGCGAGATAGCAGGTAAACAGCGTATGCTTGTAAGTCAGTTTCATCGGTTTCACCTTTGCTGGGAGTTTGTGGGATTTTTCAAGTGGGAAAAGAAAAAGGTCTGGCACGGATGCGTCAAGCCTTTTGGTGCCGGTGGCGGGGGTCGAACCCGCACGTACTTGCGTACACGGGATTTTGAGTCCCGGGCGTCTGCCAATTCCACCACACCGGCATACCGTCACACTTTCCGTGCGACGGGAATTATTATAACATAACAAAGGAAAAAAATCAACCCCTTTTTTCAAAAAGTTTCGTTAAATCCGTTGATATTTTTATGCATATATTGTATAATATATTAAAAGAAAAAAGGGGGCGATCTTACGGCGAGTGAAAAAGACAATCGGAATGTGTCCGGAGTGACGATGGACAATCTGTCGCTGCTGAACGAAACCGCCGCAAGGACTGCCGAAGCGAGAATCTGCGAACTGTCCGACCTTTCGGACAAGTTGGTTTGCGCCTACGCTGAACGGTACCGGCAGACGAAATCCGCGACGGATTCTTTCCGCGCTCTTTCCGTGGAAGTTCCCGAAAGTCCGCGCAATGCTCACGCGGAAATGGATCCCGGTAACGGGGAACGAATCCGTCATTTCCTCTCGGAACTCTCTGTTTTCGACCGTTCCGTGATCTCCGATCTTTTGTTTGAAAAACTCAAACTCGCGGGGTTCCCGCTCACGGAAGAAGAATTTTTGAAACCGAAAGCGCAGAGGGAACGCATCGGCTATGTGAAGAACACACTTGCCGACGAAGCCTTCGACGTGTTTTCGGAAGAAATGACCGATCCGAGAGTCACTTACGTTCCGTCCTTCAAAGAAGGCGTATCGGCACTTCTTTCCGGTTCGCTTGATTATTTGCTTTTTCCCTTGGAAGAGAAGGGCGGCGTTCGTCTTGCCACGATCGAAAAACTTCTTCGCGATAACGACCTGAAGATCGCGGGGGTAACGCCGGTGTTCGGCTTTGACGGAAACGCGGAACTGACCTATTCGCTCGTATCCACCACCATCCGCCTGGCAGAGTATCACGCGGATGACGACCGCTAGCTTGAGATCCGAATGCCGAAATCGGAAAACAATCTCGGTGAGTTGCTTATGGCGGTACGCGCGTTCGGCGTGTCGGTGTTCCGTATCAACACGCAAGTCTTTGACTTCGGCGGGGAGCGGGACAGTTACTATTCCGTCGTGTTCAAATGCGTCGGCGGTGATTTTTGCAGATTGCTTTGTTATCTGTCGCTGTTTGAAAACAGATTTACGCCCGTCGGCGTATATCTCAATTTGGAAATTTGAGAAGGGTGATTGAAATGAAAAAACACATCGAATATAAAACGCATGGGACTTGTTCCCGCATGGTGATCGTGGATCTCGAAGACGGAGTTGTTGAAAAATGCGAGTTTGTCGGCGGTTGTGCCGGTAACACGCAGGGTGTCGCCAGATTGGTGACCGGCATGCGCGCCGAAGAAGCGATTGAGAAACTCTCCGGCATACGCTGCGGATTCAAATACACGACTTGCCCCGACCAACTCGCACAAACCCTGAAGCAGGCGATCTCCGAAAACTGAACAGGATAATGTTATGACGAATAAACAGAGCCACACAAGAAACTTTTCCATCATTGCCCACATCGACCACGGAAAATCCACCCTCGCGGACCGAATCCTTGAAAAAACGAGAACCGTTGCCACCCGCGATATGGAGGAGCAACTTCTCGACGATATGGATCTGGAACGTGAGCGCGGTATTACGATCAAAGCCCGTGCCGTTAAACTGAATTATACCGCTAAAAACGGGGAAGAGTACATTTACAATCTGATCGACACACCGGGTCACGTCGACTTCGGTTATGAAGTTTCACGTTCCCTTAAGGCGTGTGAAGGCGCACTTCTCGTCGTTGATGCGACGCAGGGCGTGGAAGCGCAGACGTTGGCGAACGCCTATCTTGCCATCGACAACAATCTTGAGATCCTTCCCGTTATCAATAAGATCGACCTCGCCTCTGCAGACGTGGAGAAAACGAGAAATGAAATCGAAGATATCATTGGTATTCCCGCCGAAGGTTGTCCCGCGGTTTCCGCCAAGAACGGATTGAATATCGAGGACGTGCTGGAAAAAATCATCACGGATATTCCCGCACCCACAGGCGACGTGAACGCTCCACTGAAAGCCCTGATCTTCGACTCCCACTACGACTCCTATCTCGGCGTCGTGGTATATATCCGCGTATTTGAAGGAACCGTGAAAGTCGGAGATAAGATCAAACTGATGTCTACGGGTGCGGTGTTCGACGTCTGCGAAGTCGGAACGATGGAGCCTTTCGGACTTCAGAAAACGGACTCTCTTTCCGCCGGTGACGTCGGTTATATCACCGCCTCCATCAAGACCGTCGGAGAAACCCGTGTCGGTGATACCGTGACCCTTGCCGAAACTCCCACGGAAGAACCGATGCCCGGTTTCCGTGCGGTTCGCCCAATGGTTTATGCCGGAATTTATCCGGAGGACGGTGCAAAGTACGGTGACTTGCGTGATGCTTTGGAGAAACTGCAACTCAACGACGCGTCGCTGGTGTTTGAACCCGAAACCTCGATCGCACTCGGCTTCGGTTTCCGTTGCGGATTCTTAGGACTTCTCCACATGGAGATCATTGAAGAACGTCTTGAGCGGGAATTCAATCTCGACCTCATTACGACGGCTCCTTCCGTTATTTATAAAGTCACGCTTCGCAGCGGCGAAACGCTGATGATAGACAACCCGTCCAAGTTCCCGAGTCCCGATGAGATCGCAGAGGCGTTCGAGCCGGTGATGAAAGCCGCGATCATCACGCCTACCGAGTATATCGGCGGGATCATGGATCTTTGTCAGGATCGCCGCGGAGTGTTCATCGACATGAAGTATATCGACACCGAACGTGCGGAACTTCACTATGAATTGCCCTTGAACGAGATCATTTACGACTTCTTCGATGCCTTGAAGAGCCGTTCCAAAGGATATGCATCTTTGGACTATGAACTCAAGGATTATATGAAATCCAAACTTGTCAAACTCGATTTCCTGCTTAACGGCGAACTCGTAGACGCACTTTCCTTCATCGTTTTCGAAGACCGCGCTTACGCGAGAGCGAGAAAGTTGGCGGAAAAACTGAAAGACAATATTCCGCGTCAATTGTTTGAAATTCCCATTCAGGCGGCGATCGGATCCAAGATCATCGCAAGAGAAACCGTCAAGGCAATGCGTAAAGACGTCCTCGCCAAGTGCTACGGCGGTGATATTACCAGAAAAAAGAAATTGCTTGAAAAGCAAAAAGAGGGCAAGAAGAAAATGCGTAAACTCGGCAGCGTTGAAGTTACGCCCGAAGCATTTATGGCAGTCCTCAAACTTGACTGACACACGCCCTGATATGGACGAAAAACG
>JAKSPH010000086.1 GCA_024404975.1 Clostridia bacterium
ATTCCGTCGCCGAAGAAGAAGAAAACGCAGATGCCGGCGACACCGCAGAGGAAGCAAAGAACGGTTTTCAGACGGAATGTGTTCCGTACGCCCTCGGTATCCCCGCTGCCGTGGAACTGCGCCGAGAAGATTCCGGCTCCGGCGACCGTACCGAAGATGACAAGATAGAAAATAAAGAGGAATTGGTTGACGATCGACACGCCGGACATGGACTCCGTGCAGAGTCTGCCGACCATGATATTGTCAAGAAGGCTGACAAAGTTGGTGATGCCGTTCTGCAACATGATGGGGAGAGCCACCGCCAGGATCGAGCGGTAAAAAGCCTTATCTCCGAAAAAGCGTTTGAGTTTCATTATGCCGTCCTTTCTAAACTCCAAAAACATTTGACACTGCGAAAAACGGCAACATCTTGCGTTATTTTCGGACGAACCGTCAACATCTTGGGTTACAGTTTCTATTCTACCATAGTTCCGCCGAAAAATCAATAGAAAATAATTGCTTATTTTACCGCAAAGAAAGCAATCCAATGTAAAAATCGGAGGACTTGTGAAATACTACGTCAACGGCGAACTCAAAGCGGAGGAAACGATCTCCTCGTCCTCCTACGCGGAAGCGTTCCTCGGTCTTCTTCAATTCAAATTCTACATCGGCACGAATTCCGCGGTCGACAAGACCGTTTGGATCGACAACGTGATCCTCTATAACGACGTGATCGTTCCCGAAGAATAATATGCTCTTTTCGCAAGGCGCTAAAACTTTTCAGGTTTTTAACGCCTTGTTTTCTCTTGACTTTTCCTATGGGGTTATGTATAATGGTGATAAACACAATATTGTTCCGGGGGACTTTCAAATGAAGTTCGAAGAAGTATTCGGAAGCGCGAAATTCGTCGGCGGAGATAATCCGTTTTCCGTTTTGCGCGGACATTTTCAGATCAGCAACCCGAAAGGAACCGTCCTGCGTGCCGTAGGTCTTGGCTTCTTTACCTGCTATATCAACGGGAAACTCGTGAGCGAGGACCGTTTTCTCCCTTTGGCGACCGACTATGAAAAGCGCGACGATTACCCGAAAGACGAAATTCTGACCGGACACCGCCTGTACGTTCCGGAATACGACATCACATCTCTCGTCCGTCCCGGCGACAACGTGATCGCTCTGTATTTCGGAGGCGGATGGTACACGCTGCAGTCCCCCATGTACACAGAGAATTGCCGCTACGGATATGCCAAAGCCGCGTATCGCATTACTACGGAGGACGGCGAATTCGTTTCTTCGGAGAACGACCGTATCGCGGACGGCTACGTCACGGAATATCAGTTACAGACGACCGAACGGCAGGACAGACGGAATTTCGATCCCGCCGTGTTCGGATGTGATTTTGATGACTCCTCCCTGCCCCACGCCGAGGTAAAACCCACGCCTGACACGGAGTATCTGTTCACCGACTGTCCCGCAGACAGGATCGACCGCAGAATGACCCCGAAGTTCATCGGCGAGAAAAACGGAGTGAAAGTGTACGACAGCGGATGCAACTGCTCCGCCGTTCCGGTTCTGAAACTCGGCAGTGAC
This sequence comes from Clostridia bacterium, assembly GCA_024404975.1. GTDB lineage: Bacteria > Bacillota > Clostridia > Oscillospirales > CAG-272 > UBA1740. The sequence goes on from JAKSPH010000086.1 coordinate 1,568, forward strand.
GGCGCGTGCAAGGTGTTCTTCTCGGAGGAACTGACCGCGGACGGTATGCCGGATCCCGCGAACAATTTCGGGCAGGAATTCCACGCGCTCGGCAAAGAAGGAGATCTCGTTTCTCCCGAATTCACCTGGTTCGGATTCCGCTATTTCTCCGTCGCGGGAGATGCCGTTCCGACGGAAGTCGATTTCGTACATAGCAATCTGCGCGTGACGTCCGATTTCAGATGCGACAACGAGATCCTGCAATGGTTCTATCAGACTTATCTCAACACGGAACTGTCCAATATGCACGCCGGAATTCCGTCCGACTGTCCGCACATCGAGCGTCAGGGATACACGGGCGACGGAGAATTGACCTGCCTTTCCGCCATGACGACGATGGATGTCAAAGCGTTCTACCTCAAATGGATCTACGACATCATCGACTGTCAGGACACCCTCACGGGACACGTGCAATACACCGCGCCGTATTTCAAATGCGGAGGCGGTCCGGGTGCGTGGGGATGCGCGATCTGCGAAGTTCCCTATCAGTTCTTCAAACAGTACGGAATTGATGAACCCGCCCGCGACGCCTACGCCGGAATGAAACGGTATTTCGACTACCTTGAAGCGCATTCGAAAAACGGACTCGTCGTTTCCGACAAGGAGGGAGAATGGTGCCTCGGCGACTGGTGTACGACGATGCAAGTCGTGCTTCCCGCTCCTTTTGTAAACAATTATTATTATATCAAGGCATTGAACCGTGCAAAGTTCTTTGCAACACGGTTCGGTTTCACCGACGACGTCGAACTCTTTGACCGCAGGATCAAGGAGAGAAAAGAAGCGCTCACCGCGGCATACTTCAACACCTGGGATGAAAACTTCCTCGGTTGTGTGCAGGGCGCGAATGCCTTTATGGTTGACATCGGGCTCGGCACGGAAAGAACCTACCGCAACCTTGTGGACTACTACCGCAAACTCGGCAGTCTTGACACCGGAATCTGCGGAACGGAAGTCGTGATGCGCGTTCTCTGTGAACACGGCGACCGCGATCTCGCGTTCGACATTCTGACTTCGGAAAAGGACGAAGCCGTCGGCGGTTGGATGAGAGCGGGAGCGACCTCTTTCTGGGAGTTCTACCGCAATTCGACAGACGACCGCTCGCACAATCACCCCATGTTCGGCTCACCGATCACCGATATTTTCGAGTACCTGCTCGGCATCCGTGATGGTTCGGAAGCCGGTTTCAGTTCCCTGCTCATCAACCCGTATTTGCCCCAAAAACTCGGATTTGCCGAGGGTGTCCGCGAGATCCCCGCGGGAAAAGTCCGCGTTCGCCTCTCCCGCAACGGACAGAAAACGGACATTTCCGTTTCTCTCCCCGAAGGTGTCGGTGCCGTGCTTGATTTCGGCGGAAAAACGTATGCGCTTTCGTCAGGAGAAAACAGTTACTCTTTGTAAAGTGAGGAACCCCTATGGTCTTACAGGAATCCGGAGAAATGTACCTTGAAACGGTACTGATCCTCTCCAAAACCGGTGCTCCCGTCCGGGCGACCGATATCGGAGAATACCGCAAATTCTCAAAGCCCTCCGTCAGCCGTGCCGTCGGTCTGCTCTCCCGTGCGGGATATATCGTCGTGGACAAATCGACCGGTTATATCACTCTGACCGAGGAAGGACTTTCCATCGCGGAAAAGATCTACGAGCGGCACAATCTGCTCTCGCAGTATCTGAAAGAACTCGGCGTTTCACCCGAAGTGGCGGACGCGGATGCCTGCCGGATGGAACACGCCATCAGCGACGAATCCTTCCTTGCCATCAAGCAGCATTTTGAGAAAAATAAAGAAAAATAAGCAAAAAAAGAAGAACCCCTGCAACTGTTGCAGAGGTTCTTCTTTTTTATAGGTTTCTTCGTGATTTGAAGAAATTCGATACGTATTCGGGATCGGAGAAACGGAACAGAGCGCAACCGTCGGCGATCCAACGTTCCGCATACAGTTCCATGGTTTCGTCATCCATTCCGTATTCCTTTTCCAGACAGGAAAGGCACATAAGGTCGGTCGTTCACCGCCCCATCAGTTTTCTCGAAAAGGATTCGTCAAGCGGAATGATCTCCGCACCGCAACCGATGCACTTCGACATCTTATTTATCTACGACTTCGCAGATGTATACAAAGGTCGAATGAGCGGGAACGTTGAATTCGAGATGGCCGTTCACGGGAGTGATCACTTCGCCGGTTCTTACGTTTCTCATCTTCAAGGTCTTGCCGGAGGTCAGCGGAATGCCGAGCGAGTCGATATTCATGGAGGACGACCAACGGTTGGTGTCCGCATCGGCAAAGTTCACGACCGCAAGGGCGATCGTTCCGTCGTCAAGGAATTTGGCGATGATCGGATGATCAAGCGGGTAATTGTCGTAGTGGAAGGGATTTTCATTCGAGAGTTTCTCGTTGATGTGGGGGGTGTAGTTGCCGTTGACAAAGAAGGGCTGAGAACCCTTGCCGTCCTGGTCGATACGGATGAGATCCTTATTGAGGAGAATTGCTTTGCTCTTCTCATCCACGTTGTTCACGTCGCAGCCGATCATCAAAGGCGAAGAACACATGCACCAGAGAGCGAAGTGAGTGAAATACTCTTCCTCGGTGCATCCGCCGTGTCCGACGTGACCGACACCGTTCATTCCGACGACGAGCATATCCATATCGTTGAAGCAGCCGACACCGTTGTATTCCTGTACTTTCAGCTGGGACTGCGCGAGTTTTTTGATGGATGCCCAGGAGTCCATGATGTCCTCGGTGGAACGGAAACTGTGCGCTCCCGTTTCCTTGATCCAGAGATTGGTATATTCCGAACCCCAGGAGCAGTTACTGAACAGGATATCTCTGCCGGAATTGGCGAGAGCAAGTCCCATTCTCTTGTAAAGAAGGTGTCCCTGCACGCCCAAGGGACGGAAGCAATAATCGTATTTGAGATAGTCAACGCCCCATTCCGCAAAGGTCTTGGCGTCGATGAATTCATATTCGTAACTTGCGGGATAGCCGGCGCAGGTTACCGTTCCGGCGCAGGAGTACATACCGAATTTCAAGCCGAGTGCGTGGATCTTATCGGCAACGTATTTCATACCGTGGGGGAATTTTTCGGGATCCGCCTGAAGTCTGCCGTCTTTATCTCTCTCGTGGAGGGACCAGCAGTCGTCGATTACAATATACTCGTAACCGGCATCGAGATATCCGTTTTTCACAAAGTTCTCGGCGGTGGAAAGAACGACCTCTTCATTGATGTTGTGACCGAAAGTGTTCCAGGAGTTCCAACCCATGGCGGGGGTATTTTTAATCATACTGTTTCCTGCTTTCTCTACTGTTCCGAAATCGAACGGTATACCGTTCGTTACGACTCTATTATAACAATTTACGATATAAAAATCAAGCCTGTTTTTTTAGTT
>JAKSPH010000087.1 GCA_024404975.1 Clostridia bacterium
TTTCTTATTAGATAAATGAACGGAAAATCACACCTTTTCTATATAAACGACTTGATTTTTTCCTTGTTCTTTCGCCTGATAGAGCGCCTCATCGGCGATTTTCATGCAATCTTTGATATCTTTGAAGTTCTGACAGGGCGTGATGCAGACACCCACAGACATCGTGATATTGAGATCCTTTTCGTCGATCTCCGCCATGCGGAGCGTGATTTTGCGGATCCATTCGTTGATCATTTCTTCGTAGCCGTCGCACTTGCGGAACCAGAACACGAATTCATCGCCGCCCCAGCGTGCAAAGTGAATCCGCTCTTTTTTGCCGAGTACGGAGCCGATGGTACGCAATACTTCATCACCGACCGTATGACCGAATTTGTCATTGATCTGTTTGAAGTTGTCGACGTCGAAAGCACCGATAAAGATGTTCTGACGTTTGAGGTCGATCGGCGTAAGTTCCGCCCAAAAGCCCTTGCGGTTGTTGAGCGCGGTGAGAGGATCGATATGGGTACGCTCTTTTTCCGCTTGAAGGAAGAAGGCGAAACCGCAGGCAAGAAGGAATACAAGAGGGAACTGCGCGCAGAAAGTGGTGGAATAGTTCTGAATTGCTTCCGGCAACAAAAGAGATTTGCCGACCGGTGTCCAAAGCAGGAACCCGATGATGGAAAACATACTGACGGTAAGAATCGTTCCTTTTTTCAGCCCGTGGTCGATCATCGCGCCGAACGGGAAGAGAATGAGCCATATCGCGGAGAAGCCGTCGGGGTTTCCCGAAATAAGGAAATATAATAATAAGGAAGAAAGTTCGGGGACGAAAAGCCATCCCGCGATGTTCAATCCTTTTTGTCCCGCCGTCAGAAGCAACAGAACGTTGATGCAGTTGGTGAAGAAGAACAGGAAATTCATCATGGATAAACTGTCGTTCTCGAAGAAAAGAGCGATCAGCCCAGATACCAAAGTCAGCCCGCCGAAGAGCATATACGTGATCAGCCGCGTACGTTGCTTTCCGTTCTGTTCGTCGTTCAAAATCTCTTTCGCATTTTGTAAAATGTTGTCGAAGTCATCTTTAAGATCCAAGTTGTCTCCTCCTTTCTGTCAAATCGAAAAAACTAAAACTGTCGAAAAAACCGCAGAAGAACAAGTTTGACAGACAAAATATACCGATTGTTAGAAAATTGACAAAGATTATTATATCAAATTATCGAAAAATGTCAAGGGCTTTTTTTTTATTTCTTTTTCGCGTGGGAGCGCAAATGAACAGACGGGCAAAATCTGCCCTTCTGTAAGGGGCGAAAATCATACGAGATCCGCGTGTTCGAGGACGAGCCGTTCGGTCTTTTCCCAGCCGATGCAAGGATCCGTGATGGATTTTCCGAACACGCCGTCGCCGATCTTCTGCGCGCCGTCCTCAAGGTAACTTTCGATCATCAGACCTTTGACGATCTTCTTGATTTCGGGGTTTTTCCGGCAGGAGAAGAGGACGTCTTTCGCGATTCTCGGCTGCTCCGCGTACTTCTTTCCGGAATTGGCGTGGTTGGTGTCCACGATCACGCCGGGGTTCTGAAGATTCTTTTCCGCGTAGAGCCGGACCGTCTTTTCGAGATCTTCGTAGTGGTAGTTGGGGAAGGAGTTTCCTCTCGAATCCGTGTAACCGCGCAGAATCGCGTGGACGAGCGGGTTTCCGTGCGTATGGACTTCCCAACCTCTGTAAATGAAATCATGGCTGTGCTGACCCGCGGTGATGGCGTTCATCATGACCGAGAGATCGCCGCTCGTCGGGTTCTTCATACCGACGGGGATATTGAATCCGCTTGCCGTCATTCTGTGGTGCTGATCTTCCACGGAACGCGCACCGACCGCGACGTAAGAGAGCAGGTCGTTGAGGTAGCGGTGGTTCTCCGGGTAGAGCATTTCGTCCGCGCAGCTGAAGTCGTAGTCGCGCAGGGCGTGCATGTGCAGATCGCGGATGGCGAGAATACCTTTGAGCATATCGGGCTTTTCTTCGGGGTTCGGCTGATGGATCATGCCTTTGTATCCTTCACCCGTCGTTCTCGGCTTTCCCGTGTAGATTCGGGGGATAATGACGAGTTTATCGCTCACTTTGTCGGCGAGAACACGCATTCTCGCGAGGTACTCTTCCATAGATTCCGCGCAGTCCGCGGAGCAGGGACCGATGATGACGGCGAGTTTGGAACTCTTGCCCTCGAATACGTCGCGGATCTCGGCATCGCGTTTTGCCTTGACTTCTTCCATTCTCTTTGTTACGGGGTATTCTTCCTTGATCTCTTTCGGGATCGGAAGTTTCCGTATGAATTCCATGTTCATAGCTTAATTCTCCTGTTTTCTTTTATCGAACAATTCACGCCGTTTGGTGGAATACCGCATCATTTCGCGGAGCGCCTCGCGGTCGTCGTTTTCAATGATTTTACACATTTTTTCCATCTCGTTACCGAACAGATGAAGTTGCTTCAACAGTGCGGTTTTGTTGGTTAAGAACAGTTCGCTCCACATCTCGTCGTTCAGACGCGCGATCCTCGTCAGATCACGGAATGAATCTCCCGTGTATTTTTCAAGTCCGTCGACCGTCTGACAGGTCATCAGACAGATCGCGATGCAGTGCGTGAGCTGGGAAACGAAACCGATGATCTCGTCGTGCATCTGCGCGGGAAGGGTGGACAGTTTGGAAAATCCGAGTTCCCGTCCGAGGTCGAGGCAGAGTTCGATCGCGCCATCGGTGTTCTTCTCCGTCGGCGTAACGATGTAGTTACTGTCGATAAAGATACGTTCGTCCGCGTTCTCGACACCGGAAACCTCACGGCCCGCCATCGGGTGCGCGGGGATGAACTCGATATAGGACGGCAGGAGCGCCTGTACTTCGCTCACGACGGAACCCTTGATACCCGTTACGTCGGTGAGGACAGTGCCCGGACGGATGAGATCTTTATACTGTCGGATCCATTCCACAAAAGTGTGAGGATAGAGGGCAAAGACGATCAGATCGGCTTCTTCAATGTAGTTTTTGTCAACAATTGTTGTCGCTTTCGCCACATAACCGTTCTGTAACGCGAAATCCACGGACGATTGCTCCTTCGTGATCGCGCTCACGGTGTAACCTTTTTTCGTCAACGCCTTGGCATAGCTTCCGCCGATCAGACCAAGACCGACGATCAGTATTTTCATATCTTTGGTAAGTTTCATATTTCTTCCTCGGTAAATACGGCTCCCAACGTTTTGAGTGTATCAAAATATTCGGGATAACTCTTTTCGACCGCCTGCGCCCCGCGAATCGTTCCACCAAGCCGGCACAGAATCGTGGACAGCGCCATGACGATCCGGTGATCGTTGTGTCCGTCGAGCGGTTCTTCGGGGGCGTGGAAATTCGCCGGATAAACGACGATGGAATCTTCCTCCGCGTTTACCGCAACGCCGAATTTGGCGAGTTCTTCCGCCATAGCGGCTCCCCGGTCGCTCTCTTTCATTTTCAACCGATGCGTTCCGCAGAACACGGCACCGTTCATCGCGGCGGCGATCGCCATCAGAACGGGACCGAGGTCGGGACAGTTGCCGATATAGAGCGTCGGCATCCCGCAACGGAGTTTGTCAAAATAATCGTAAAATATGCGGTCGCCCTGCAAACTGTCCTCGGAAAGTCCGGTCACGGTCAGATCGTTTTCGTCAAACAGGTTGAGCGCTTCAAGAAAAGCGGCGTTGGAATAGTCGCCTTCCACGGTTACGTCCTGCGGTTGGTATCGCTGATTTCCCTTGATCTTTATCGTCAGTTCGTCCGAGAATTCGACCTTCACGCCGAAATCTTCGAGCGCCTTCACCGTGAGTTTGAGATATGGCTCACTCTCGATCGGAGGGATGATGCTGATGACCGAATCCCGCCCCAGAAGCGGCAGGACGAACAACAGACCGCTGATGAATTGGCTTGACACGTTGCCCGCCACGCGGTATTCGCCGGGTTTGAGTTTTCCGCCGACGAACAGAGAATTGTCCCCGCGTTTCTCAAACGGCAGACCCTTTTCTTCAAACAGTTTTTCATACACCGTCAAAGGACGGCTCATCAGAGTATCGCTTCCCGAAAGCGTAGCCCCGTACCCCGAAAGCATACACAGGGGGATAAAGAAACGCAGCGTGCTTCCGCTCTCGTTGCAGAAAAGTTCTCTCTGCTCGGTGTCTTTTTTCATATCTTTTCCGTGAACGCGCACGGTGTCGCCGTCCCGTTCCCAGCAAACGCCGAGTGCGGAGAGGCAGGAGAGCGTCGCCGAAATGTCCTTGGAATCCGAGATCCCGCGGATGGTGCTTTCTCCGTTTGCCAAAGCGGCACAGATCAGATATCGGTGCGCCATGCTCTTCGAGGGCGGTGCTTTGACCGCGCCCGACAGACGGCTTTTTTCAAAATGAATGTTCATAACGTTTCCTTTTTCGTCAGAATATCGATCGCTTCGAGATACCCGCCGATCCCTTTTCCTTTCACGGTCGCCACGCAGGCAAGCCGGATATAACTGATCTTGCGGAATTCCTCTCTTGTGTCGGGATCGGAAATGTGGACTTCCACGGTCGGGATGCCGACGGCTTTCACCGCGTCGAGAAGGGCGATGCTCGTATGCGTGTAGGCTCCGGGATTGATGACGATGCCGTCGTATTTGCGGTAGGCGTTCTGAATGAAGGTCACAAGTTCGCCTTCACAGTTGGATTGCAGGCAGCAAACCTCAATCCCGCGTTCCGACGCGTAGCCCTCCACCGTGCGGACGAGGTCGTCGTAAGTCGTCTTACCGTAAATTTCCGGCTCGCGGATGCCGAGCATATTCAGATTCGGGCCGTTGAGTACCAGTATCTTCATGAGAGAAAATCCTCGTCTATTGTCGTTGCCGTGTGTATTGCGGCAACCTACAATGAGGGATAGAATTATAACAGC
>JAKSPH010000088.1 GCA_024404975.1 Clostridia bacterium
GTAGGATACTAAAATGGGATTTGGACCTGAAAAAGCATTCAAGGTATTTTATTGGCCTATGGTGCTGTCGTACAGCCGTATGAAGTTCGCATATTTTTCAAGCGAGCCGTTCAACGCATAAAGACAGTGAAGGCACATCGGTATGCTTTCCGTTATTTCGGTGGCAGACCGCATATGCTTGTATACGATCAAGATAAAATAATCGTCGTTTCCGAAAACATGGGTGAAGCTATCTTTTGACATTGCAAAAATCTCTGGTTTGTGCTACAATGAATCCGGAACGAACGTTCCGTCAAAATGCAGAATGAAAGGAGACTTTTGTTATGAAATTAAACGCGCAGAAATTTCGTGATCAATTATACGCTTGCTGGATCGGCAAGAACATCGGCGGCACGATGGGAACGCCTTATGAGGGCGGCAGAGAAGCACTGGACATTCAGGGCTTCGTCACCAAGCCGAACGAGGTATTGCCGAACGACGACCTGGATCTTCAGCTTGTCTAGCTCCATGCTGTCGAGAGCATCGGTGCTTATGGACTTGACTGTAAAAAACTCGGTGAGTTTTGGTGCTCCTTCATCGTTCCTTATTGGAATGAATACGGCATCGGAAAAACCAATATGCAGAGAGGACTTCTCGCGCCTCTCTCCGGCGATTATATGAACCCATGGCTTCACTCCAACGGCGCGTGGATACGTACCGAGATCTGGGCGTCTCTCGCTCCCGCCTGCCCCGAGATCGCCGCGAAATACGCGATTGAAGACGCAAAGGTCGATCACGGTGCGGGAGAGGGAACCGTTGCCGCCGCTTTCGTTGCCGCTATGCAGTCTGCCGCTTACGCCGTTGCCGACGTCCGCACCTGCGTTGAGATCGGTCTGACGCAGATCCCCGAAAATTCGAGAGTCGCGCTTTCCGTCAAAAAAGTCCTCGAATGCTTCGATAACGGCATGAGCGCGATGGATTGCCGCAATACCATCCTCAAAATGAACGCCGATATCGGTGACGGCTGGTTTGAAGCACCCTCGAATGTCGCCTATACCGTTCTCGGACTAATCTACGGCAAAGGTGATTTCAAGAAATCGATGATCACTGCCATCAACTGCGGCGACGACACCGACTGCATCGGTGCGACTGTCGGCTCGACACTCGGCATCATCTACGGCTTGAAGGGCATTCCCGCCGATATGGAAGCGCATTACGCTCTTGCCAAACGAGCCGCGACGGAAAGTGCCGTGCTGCTCAAAAATGACGGGCGGCTTCTGCCGCTCTCTCCCGATGATGACGTTGTTTTCATCGGGCAGATGGCAAGAAATATGCGTTATCAGGGCGCGGGCTCAAGCCATATCAACCCATGGAAACTGACAAGCCCGTGTGACGCGTGCCCTGATATTCCGTTTTATGAGATATATGCCGAGGACGGAGAACCGAACGCCGCGCTTCTTCGTGAAGCGGTCAGCGCGGCGGGAAAAGCGAGGTCACGGATATGAACTGACCTATTCCTGCCCCGCTGAAGTGAAATGCGAGGTGCAGGTTCCCAAAGAAATCTCTTGCAAAATTGAAAGGAAGAAACTCTTTGTATGAAAAAAAGAATTCGATTGATCTGTTTTCTTCTCCTGGCGGTACTGGCGCTGACCGCCTGTGACGTGGAGGAGGTGTCTCCGACGGAGGAAGATACGACTGCTGCCATCCCTGTCAATACCGACCTGTTCCCATTGGCACAGGACGGGAAGTTCGTCTTTGCGATCGTGACCCCCACCAAAACGACCGCCTCATTCGATGAAGCGGTGAACAAATTTGCCAACTCTTTGCAAATGCTGTCCGGTGGAAAAAACATGGTAGAGATCCTTTTGGATAAGCAGGCAGCGACAAAGGAATATGAGATCTGTGTGGGAAACACCGGCCGTGAGGAAAGTGTCGAAGAGTGGGCAAAATTGGAGGGTGACTTTGATTATCGCATCAAGGTGTTCGATCAGAGGGTCACCGTTGTTGCCAAAAGCGAGTCCTCCATAGCAAAAGCACTTGACGAGCTTTTGAATGCGATCCGTTCCGAGGCATCTGGAAAAGGCGGGAATTTCGGGATCTCCAAGAGCTATCAAAGAGTTGGTGTCGTAAATACGGCGTTCCCAGGACTCAATCAAACCGGTACGTTCAAGGGGGAGTTCGATTGCGGAGACGGTTCCAGCATTCTGTATTGCGAGGATGTGACGGAAGCGGATTATGAAGCGTATCTCGATTTTCTGAACAGCAAGGGCGGCATTTTGAAGAAAACCTACACGCTCGGGAGCGAAAACAAGGTCAACCGATATGCGCTGATCAAGGGCGGAGAGTATACTGCTTACTGCTCCTACCTGCCAACGGTGAACGCCATGCGGATTTACGTCGGTGGTGCGGGAGACACGGATCTGCCGGAGAGTGTTGCGGCGGGAGATGCAGTCAAGCCTGTAAGTTTGTGGCAGTTGGAGGTGGATACAAAAGGTTCCAAGGCGAACGGAGGAATGTCGTATGTGATCCAACTGGCTGACGGCACCTATCTTGTGATCGACGGAGGCTACAATACAAAAGCCGAGAGCGACCGGCTCTATCAGCTTCTTCTGGAGAACAAGCCGGCATCGCACGAAAAACCGATCATCACGGCATGGTTCATCACGCACCTGCATGTTGACCATTACGGTTGCCTGAACAGTATGACGACCCATCATTTGAACGATGTGGAGGTCAGGGGCTTCTATTTCAATTTCCCTTACATTACCATTGGCGACCTGGGTGCAATCAATGCAAAATCGGTCACGATGAACATGAAGCGTTGGAGCGGTGCGGTCCTGTACGGAAAGCTGCACAGCGGCATGAGTATTGCCTTCCCGGGCGTAGATGCCGAAATCATCTGCACCTATGAGGATGTGTTCCCGCTTGCCCATGCAGACGGAAACGATACCAGTATGTCCTTTATACTCAAGGTCGGGGAACAAAAGATCCTCTTCCTCGGAGATTCGGAAGCCAGCGAGAGCGTGACAATGGAAACCACACTGCCTGAGGATGTGTTGAAGTGCGATATTTTGCAATTTGCGCATCACGGTTACGAGGGGTGCAACAAGGCACTTTATGTGAAAGCGGATCCTACTGTGGTGCTGTGGCCGATGAATGTTGTCGGCTGGCAGGGAAAAGAGTCCTATTCCAAGACTCCGGACAATGTCATCAGCACATGGTATCGAAAGTTGTCCGCCAACAAATATATATGGGATTCCACATCGGTAAAGAAGATCATTCTATCCGGTGAAGGAACGCAAAAAATCAGTTTTCCCTATCAATTACCGACAAGTCGGACCCGTCCCAACCTGGACGCAATTTATAGTACGAAAAAAAAAGAACAACAAGAAAAATAAAACAAAAGGTGAAAATCATAAATGACAAAGATGTTTTGACGATTTCTATTATGGACGAGGGTAATGCAATGGAAGACAATTTCGATGACATTCCGATTTCGTTTCTCATATTCCCGAATTCCTTTTGATTTCGACCGAAGTCGTCGGCTACCGCCATGAGGATCACAAGCCGATCAAAGAGGTGTTTGAGCATCTCGGAGATACTTTCCTCGTCGATTACGTCCGCGTTTTTGATAAGATTGACTGATTACACAAAAAACAGACCGCTCGTAAGACGGTCTGTTTTTTGATTTCTTTTTGGGCGAGGGGGCTCATTTGCGCTTTCTTCGAATACCGACGCAAAAGCAGAAGATCTGAGCAATTCTATTTACGGAAAAACTTGCAGATCAAAGTAATACGCTCGGCTCTCCGTTGCGGAGGGGAAAACATAATAAAGAAATGAAAATTTCGCTTTTCGGGGAGAAAGAGGGACGGCTTGTTCCCCTTGATTTTTAGATTTTCATGAATATTTTGCGGCAGAATCTTGACGGTGATCGCCGTGATCAACCGGATGAGAGGCGGGAGAATGAGGAAAATAATGAACAGTACAAACGCTCCGATGATCTCATCAAAAATGTCTGCCGCTCACTGCAAATTTTTTCTCCATCGCATTGCAAAAACAAATGCGGTATGTTATAATAAGTTGTTAGCATATGGGAAACCGCGGGCGCGAGTGCGCTTTTACGGTTGTGAAAGGATACATTCTGATGAACCCTTATTTGAAACTTGGATTTGCCGCGCTTTTGCCGGCGCTTTTTGCGGTCGGATGCTACCTGCTCGAAAAGCGGACTAAATTCTTGAAAATGAGTTTCATGGCACGTCAATGCGTGTACGGTGTGCTTTTCGGCGCTCTCGCCATCATCGGTACCGAATGGGGTATTCCGATCGACGGCGCGCAGGTCAACTGCCGTGATGCCGCCGTACTGACCGCAGGACTTCTGTTCGGCGCGCCCGCGGGAATCATCGCCGGTGTGATCGGCGGTCTCGAACGTTGGTTCGCCGTCTATTGGGGTGTCGGCGCGTTTACGCGAGTCGCGTGTTCCGTGTCCACGGTGATCGCCGGTGTGTACGCCGCGCTCCTCCGCAAATACATGTTTGAGAATAAGAAACCCGGTTGGGCACTCTCCTTCGCCATCGGTATCGTGATGGAAGTTTTCCACATGACGATGGTGTTCCTTACGAACATGGGCGAGCCGGAACGGGCGATGGCGGTCGTACGCGCCTGCACGGTACCGATGGTTCTCGCCAACGGCTTCTCCGTCCTCATCGCCACTCTGATCATCGTCTTTCTCTCCTCGGATTGCAAGATGAGATACGATCTTTTCCATAACGTGAGGATCTCGCAGACCATCCAGCGCTGGCTCCTTATCGCCGTCGTGATCGCGTTCGCCTCCTCGCGCGCCTTTGTATACCGACTTCAGACCACACTCCCCCACCCGCCGACCGATTCCGCGCGCCCTCTTGCACCCGCCGCC
>JAKSPH010000089.1 GCA_024404975.1 Clostridia bacterium
TTCGGTCATCAAGCGTCTGGGACTTGATAACGTAAAGCTTCATATCAACTCCATCGGTTGCAAGAACTGCCGTCCCGACTACCGCGCGGCACTTGTCAGCCACTTCGACTCCAAGAAAGAGTGCCTTTGCGACACCTGCCGCGAGCGCCTGAACAAGAACCCTCTCCGTCTGCTCGACTGTAAGAATCCCGATTGCGCCGCGATCGCAAAGAACGCGCCCCGCACGGTGGATCACCTCTGCCCCGAATGCCAGGCGAAGTTCGACGTTCTCAAAGCATCGCTGGAAGCTATGGGAATCGACTACGTTGTAGATCCCTCCATCGTCCGCGGCCTTGACTACTACACCAACACCGTGTTCGAATTCATCGCGGAGGGCATCGGCGCACAGTCTACCGTCTGCGGCGGCGGCCGTTACGACGGACTTGTCGAATCCATCGGCGGTCCCGCACTTTCCGGCATCGGCTTCGGTATGGGCATCACCCGCATCATCCTCGCGATGAAGGAAAAAGGACTTGACAACGTTCCCGTGAAAGCCCCCGAACTCTACGTCGCGGCTTTGGGACAGAACGCGCAGGTCAAGGCGCTCGGAATCGTAGAACGTCTGCGTGCGGCAGGCACGTTCGCGGAATGCGACGTCGTCGGCAGAAGTCTGAAAGCGCAGATGAAGTACGCGAACAAACTCGGCGCGCACTACACGCTCATCATCGGCGACGATGAACTCGCGGCAGGAAAAGCGCAGCTCCGCGATATGACCGACGGTTCTCAGAAAGAAGTCGATCTCTCCTCCTTTACCCTTTGATCAATTCCGGCACCGGTTCTCGGTGCCGTCCCTCTTTCGGGAGGCAGAAATAGAAAATTGTGCGGCACCGTAGCCGCACATTTTTTCCACCGGAAGGAAGTATTCAGTATGTCAGACAGAACGAAGTTTTTGCCCGTGAACCCGGACGACGTGAAATCACGCGGATGGGCGGACGTGGATTTTGTTTACGTGTCGGGCGATGCCTACGTGGATCACCCGTCTTTCGGCACGGCGATCATCACCCGTGTACTCGAACACGCGGGGTTCCGTATCGCGATCCTCGCGCAACCCGACTATAAATCCTGCGAGGATTTCAAACGCTTCGGCAGACCGCGTCTCGGCTTCCTTGTTTCTTCGGGAAACATCGACTCCATGGTCGCGCACTATACGGTGTCGAAAAAACGCCGTTCCTACGACTATTATTCTCCGGGCGGAAAAATGGGACTCCGCCCCGACCGCGCGGTCATCGTTTACTGTAACCGCATCCGTGAGGCGTACGGCGACGTTCCGATCCTCATCGGCGGTCTGGAAGCATCTCTCCGCCGTTTCGCGCACTACGACTATTGGGACGATAAAGTCCGCCGCAGTATCCTTGTGGATTCCCGCGCGGATATTCTGATGTACGGAATGGGCGAGAACATCGTTCTCCGGCTTGCGGAACTCCTCGACAGAGGGATCCCCGTAAAGAAGATCCGCGACGTCAGAGGAACCGTATATCTTGCCGATCCCGCGGATCCCGTGCATTTCCCGACCGTGGAAGTCGGAGATTACGATACTCTGAAGACCGACAAACACGCCTATGCGAAGGCGTTTGCCATCCAGTATAAAAACACGGATTCCGTCTGCGGTAAAGCCGTCGTCGAGTCCTACGGAAATAAAGTACTTGTGCAGAATCCGCCGATGCCCCCGCTTGAACGCGAGGAACTCGACCGCGTGTACGCCCTGCCGTTCGCAAGGGACTATCATCCGGACTACGAGGCACAGGGCGGCGTTCCCGCCATCACGGAAGTGAAATTCTCCATTACCCATAACCGCGGATGCTTCGGCGCGTGCAACTTCTGCGCCATCGCGTTCCATCAGGGAAGGGAAGTCCGTTCCCGCAGTGAGGAGAGCGTGCTTGCCGAGGCGAGAAAGATCGCCGCACTGCCCGATTTCAAAGGGTATATCAATGACGTCGGCGGTCCTACCGCGAACTTCCGCTATCCCTCTTGCGACAGACAGAAAACGGCAGGCGTATGCCCCAACCGCAAATGCCTGTCCCCCACCCCGTGTAAGAATCTGAAGATCGACCACACCGAATACGCCCATCTTCTCCGCGAGATCGAAAGCATCCCGGGAATCAAAAAAGTGTTCGTCCGTTCCGGCATCCGTTTCGACTATCTGATGTATGACGAGAACCGCGAGTTCTTCCGTCAGCTTGTTGAGCATCACGTTTCGGGACAGCTCAAAGTCGCCCCCGAACATTGCTCCAACGACGCACTCTCCATGATGGGCAAACCGCCGATCGAAGTCTTTGAATCCTTCAAAAACGAGTATTTCGGACTTTGCAAACAGGCGGGACTTGAACAGTACCTCGTTCCGTACCTCATGTCCTCCCATCCGGGCGCGACGATGAAGGACGCCGTCGAAATGGCGCTTTGGCTCAACAAATGGGGGTACTCTCGCGAACAGGTGCAGGATTTCTATCCGCCACCGGGAACCATTTCCACGGTCATGTATTATACCGGCATCCATCCGATGACGGGAAAGCCCGTGCGCGTTACGACCGATTATCACGAAAAACAACTCCAACGCGCGCTCTTGCAGTTCAAGAAACCGGAGAACGCCAACCTCGTGCGCGAGGCATTGAAACTTGCGGGAAGAACCGATCTGATCGGCACAACGCCCGAATGTCTTGTCCGCCCCGCCTTCGGGCAGGGGGATGCCTCGCACCGTTACGTTCCGAAGAAACCGAACGGAAAAACGCAGTCCAAACCCAAGAATCCACACAGTGAATCTCACAGAAAACCGGCAAAAGGGGAGGCGTATTATCAGCCGCTCCTCGATAAGAAAAAGCCGAAAATGTCCAAACTCGAACGCGTGTTCGGTGACGAGGCAAAACGCATTATCGAAGATGCCGAGCGCATGACGAAAAGTAAACCGAAGCGTACAAACGGCGTGAAGAATACGGCGAAAAAACAGGGCAGTACGACCGCGCGTCAAAAACCGTACCGTAAAAAGTAATTCAACAATATTCGCACAAATTACGAAGCAATATTCCGAAAAAATGCGAAGAATACGAACGGTTTTTGCAAGACGTGCATAAACCGGAATTCTGCCGTATTTTGGAAAAATCACGGAATTGTGTATAGCAGGATTTCCACATTTGCCGTTGTGCGGAATGTGGAAAACTCGGCGGATCTCCACAACCAACGGAGAAAAGCAGTGTCTGTCCGAGCGTTTTTTACGTCGGTTTTCCACACAGTCCACAAATCGGGATGTGGAAAACGTATTTCGCATCGAGCGGGAAAGGTGCGCATCTGTTCGGATTTTTTGCATTTTCCACAGTGCTTTTCCCGCCGTCGGAATCTCGCATTTATACACGATCCCGAAAAATGAACCGACTTCATTTTCGTACAATTTACAACGAAAAGAAAACCCTTTGGAAAGAGGCAGTATGACTGATCTGAACGAACGTTATTTAATAGCCAAGCAGGGGCTGTTCGACAAGGTTTACGGACAGAAACTGAATCCGGAACAACGCCGTGCCGTATTCACTTTGGACGGACCTCTTCTCGTACTTGCGGGTGCTGGAAGCGGAAAAACGACAGTGCTTGTCAACCGCATCGGCTACCTCATCAAATACGGCAACGCCTACTTTGACACTTCCGTGCCGGATGGCGTTTCGGAAGGCATGGTATCGGCGCTCGAAGAACTCGCGAAATGCCCGGTCGAGGAGATCGAGCCGGTGCTTCCCGAATTCATCAGCCACCCCTGTCCGCCTTGGAACGTCCTGGCTTTCACCTTCACGAATAAAGCGGCGGGTGAGATCCGCCAGCGTCTGACCGATACACTCTCGGATCCCTCCATGGCGGAAGCCGTATGGGCAGGAACTTTCCATTCCGTGTGTGTCCGCATTCTGCGCAAATACGGCACCCGCCTCGGCTTCCGCGACGGATTTTCAATCTACGATACCGACGATCAGAAGCGTACGGTCATCTCCGTTATGAAAGACCTCGGCATCGACGAAAAGACGCTGAATCCGAAAACCGTGATTCAGGCGATCAGCGCGTCCAAGGATTCTCTCGTCGGTCCGGATGACTTCAAAGAGGACAAAGATCCGAGATCTCACGACGTCGCGCGTGTTTACCGCGAGTATCAGACGCGTATGATGGGGTATAACGCCCTCGACTTCGACGACATCATCATGCAGACCGTGCTTCTTCTGAAAAACGACGCCGAAGTTCTTTCCTATTATCAAAATAAGTTCCGTTACGTCCTTGTGGACGAGTATCAGGACACAAACTACGCGCAGTTCGTACTGACGAAACTGCTCTCCGGCGGAACCCGAAATCTGATGGTCGTCGGCGATGACGACCAGTCTATCTATAAGTTCCGCGGTGCGACCGTCGAGAACATTCTCAATTTCGATAAGACATACCCCGAAGCGACCGTCGTTCGAGTGGAACAGAACTACCGTTCGACGGAGAACATCCTGAATGCCGCCAACGCCGTCATCCATCACAACTCCTGCCGGCACGAAAAATCCCTTTGGAGCGACAAAGGCGTCGGTGCGAAGATCAAGGTCAAGCAGGCGAACGACAACATCGAGGAAGGCAAGTACATTGCGGAACAGATCCAATACGCCGTCCGTTTTGAGGGCGCGAAGTATTCGGATTTCGCCGTTCTGTACAGAATCAACGATATGGGGCGTACCCTCGAAACGACATTCGGATTCAGCGGTATCCCTCACCGTATCATCGGCGGACAGCGATTCACCGACCGCAAGGAGATCAAGGACGTCCTCGCCTATATGTGGCTCGTTTCGACGAGTGACGACGATATGCGCCTCAAACGCATCATCAACGAGCCGAAACGCAAGATCGGTGC
>JAKSPH010000009.1 GCA_024404975.1 Clostridia bacterium
AAGGACGCGAAGAATTCCGAGCCTCTGCCCTGCATCCACTGCGGACGCTGCGTGGAAGCATGCCCCATGGGGCTGGTTCCCACCCGTTTTGAAAAGACCACCCGCCTCACCGATCCGGACGATAAAATGCTCCGTCTGGATGAGGCGAAGATCATGCTCTGCATCGAGTGCGGATGCTGTTCCTTCGTTTGCCCGTCCAGACGTCCGCTCGTTCAGAGCAACCGTTTGGCGAAAGCCGACCTGCGCGACTATAAAGCGCGTCAGGCTACTTTGAAAAAGTAAGGAGAACCGACATGGAAAAACTTATCGTATCGTCATCCCCCCATATCCGTGCCGGACTGACCACACGCCGCATCATGCTTGACGTGGTTCTGGCACTTCTCCCCGCGACTGTCGCCGCCGTCGTTCTGTTCGGTTGGCGCGCCGCCGTCATCATCGCCGCCTGTGTCGCGGCTTCCGTAGGTACGGAATACCTCTTTAACCTTATCGTCAGAAAACCTCAGACCGTCGGCGATCTCTCCGCTGTCGTAACGGGACTTCTCCTCGCGCTCAATATGCCGGCGACGGTCAATATGTATCAGTGCGTGATCGGTTCCGTGTTCGCCATCGCCGTTGTCAAATGCCTCTTCGGCGGTCTCGGATGCAATTTCGCGAACCCCGCCATCACCGGCCGTGTCTTTATGCTGATCGCCTTCTCGGAGATCGGCGGCGGAGCAGCGCCGATCGTGGTGGACACCGTGGCTTCCGCAACGCCCCTTGAGCGCATCAAGGCGGGCGCGACGGATCAGCTGCCCTCCCTCGTCCACATGCTGATCGGAACCCGCGGCGGTGCCATCGGTGAAACCTGCGCCATTGCCCTTCTCATCGGTTTCGCTTACCTCGTTATCCGCAAGATCATCCATTGGCAGATCCCCGTCGTATTTGTCGGAACGGTGTTCGTCCTCTCCCTTCTCTTCTCCGGCTTCGACTTCACCGTCGCGCTCTATGAAGTGCTTGGCGGCGGACTTCTGATCGGTGCCATCTTCATGGCGACCGACTACGTTACCTGTCCCATCACCCTCGGCGGTAAACTCCTCTTCGCGTTCGGATGCGGACTTATCACCGCGATGATCCGTTTCTTCGGCGCGTATCCCGAAGGCGTTTCCTTCTCGATCCTTCTTATGAACATCCTCTCCCCCTACCTTGAAAAATGGACCTTCAAAAAACCGTTGGGAGGTGCCAAGGCATGACGAAGAAAAATCTGATGCCCACGGTCGTACTCGGTATCATCTGTATCGCCGTCGCGGCTGTCCTCGCACTTGTCAACGGCTTCACCGCTCCCATCATTGAGACAGCCACCGTCGCCCGTCAGCAGGCATCCCTCAAAGAAGTTCTGCCCGCCGCGACCGAGTTTGAAAAACTCGAACTCGACTCTCTCCCCGAAACGGTGTTTGAAGTTTACCGTGACAAAGGCGGTTCCGGCTACGCGCTCCTCCTCTCGACCTCCTCGCAGTACACGAGCGGGGACAACATGGGAATTACCGTTGCCGTAAATCCCGACGGTGAGATCACCGGAATCAAACTCACGACCTACACCGAGTCCAAGGACTTCGGAAAAGCCGCTTATCCCGCTTCCTACATCGGAGAAAATGCCGAAGAAGTCGCCGTGCATCACACGACCGCCGGTGTTACCTATTCTTCCAAAGCATTGCGCGGCGCATTGTCCGACGCGCTCAAAGCCCTCGCGGACAACAACCTTCTCAACGGAGGTAACAACTGATGAATTGTAAAAAACTCGGTATCATTCTGAAAGGTATCATTACGGAAAACCCCGTTCTGATCCTTGTTCTCGGTACCTGCCCCACGCTCGCGCAGACGGGAAGCGTCATTTCCGCTCTCGGTATGGGCATTGCCGCGACTCTCGTTCTGATCTGCTCCAACGCCGCGATCTCGGCGCTCCGCAAGATCATCCCCGACACCGTGCGCATCCCCTGCTACATCGTCGTGATCGCCGGATTCGTTTCCGTCGTACAGATGCTGATGCACGCGTACCTGCCGGATCTTTACGATATGATGGGTGTCTATCTCGCCCTCATCGTCGTGAACTGCATCATTCTCGGCAGAGCCGAAATGTTCGCGAGAAAGAACCCTGTTTTCGATTCCGTCCTCGACGGTCTGGGCATGGGACTCGGCTTCCTCGTCGCCCTCCTTCTGATGGCGACCGTGCGTGAAGTTCTCGGCAACGGTTCCTTCGCCGGAATGGAGATCCCCTTCATGCAGTCCGTCCGTATTCCGATCCTGACACAGGCACCCGGAGGATTCCTCGTATTCGGTATTCTCATCGCCGTGATGAACAAGATCACGGAAAAACAGGGCGGTGTTAAACGCAAGAGTTTCACTTGCGAGGGTTGCCCGCAGGCGGCGCTCTGCGGTAAGACTTCCTGCACCGAAACGACTGAAGTTACCGCCAACGCGGGTGAAGAAAGAAAGGACGGTGAGAACGCATGACGTTCAAAGGTTTGGTTCTTATTCTGATGAGCGGCGTACTCGTCAACAACTACGTCCTTCAGAAATTCCTCGGTATCTGTCCCTTCCTCGGCGTTTCCAAGAAGATCAATCAGGCAGCCGGAATGGGCTTCTCCGTTATCTTCGTTATGCTCTGCGCGACCGCCGCGACCTGGCCGATCCAGAAGTTCCTTCTTGAAAAACTCGGTCTTGAATATTTGCAGACGATCGTGTTCATCCTCGTGATCGCGGCTCTCGTTCAGTTCGTCGAGATCGTGCTGAAAAAGTATCTCCCCTCGCTCCATAAATCCCTCGGCGTGTACCTGCCCCTGATCACGACCAACTGCGCCGTTCTCGGTGTCACCATCAACAACATTACCGACGGCTATAACTTCCTTGAATCCATGATCTCATCTCTCGGCGTAGGTCTTGGCTTCCTTCTTGCCATGGTCCTCTTCGCCGGTGTGCGTTCCCGCATTGAGAATTGCCCGTCGCCCAAGGCGTTCCGCGGCGTTCCCATCACTCTCATAGCGGCTTCCATCGTCTCCCTCGCCTTCTTCGGCTTCGCGAGAGTTGTGGAAAACCTGCTCAAGTAAGGAGGAAACGTAGATGTTACCTTCCATTATTGTTCTCGGTATCGCCGCCATCCTCTGCGCGGTGCTTCTGACGGTCGCCTCCGTGTTCTTCTCCGTAAAAGAGGACGAAAAGGCGAAAGCCATCCGCGAGTGCCTCCCCGGTGCCAACTGCGGTGCCTGCGGTTTCTCCGGTTGCGACGGCTATGCGGCAGCCCTTTCCCAAGGCAAAACGGATCAGACGAACCTCTGCGTTCCCGGCGGTGACGCTACCGCGAAGAGTATCGCCGACGTCCTCGGCGTGGAAGCCGCAGACGTCGTGGAAAAGGTCGCTTACGTCGCTTGTAACGGCAACTGTGAAGGAAGCCGCAAGTTCGAATACGACGGTCCCAAGACCTGTAAAGCCGCCAATATGGCATTTTCCGGCGACAGATTCTGCACCTTCGCTTGCCTCGGCTACGGCGATTGCATGAGAGTCTGCCCGCATGATGCGATCTGCATCGAGCAGGGCGTGGCTCACGTCGATCCCCGCAAGTGCGTGGGATGCGGCATCTGCACACGTGAATGCCCCAACCATATCATTCACCTTGTCAACGACACCGTGAGAGTCGTCGTCAAGTGTTCCAACCACGATAAAGGCGCCGCCGTCCGCAAGGCGTGTGTCAAGGGTTGTATCGGTTGCGGAAAATGCGAAAAGAATTGCCCCGAAGACGCGATCCACGTGGAAAACAACCTCGCCGTGATCGATTACGAAAAATGTATCGGCTGCGGAAAGTGCAAGGACGGCTGCCCCGTGCATTGCATCCATGAGGGAAACTTCATCTGCGGCGCACATTTCGATTGATCCGATCATAACGTAAAGGAAAAACCGCCATGCCGAAAAACGCAAAGACAAACCGAGCGAGCGCCGCGTATCTGCGCGATGCTTTGCTCATCCTGTCCCTTTTGCTGATCGGCGCGGCGGCTTTTTTGCTGATCAGACTGACGGCGAAAGACGGACGGTACGTAACTGTTGAAGTCGGGGATGAACCGCCCATCACCGTATCTCTCGACACCCCGGCAGAGATTTCTCTCGCCGGCGGCGGAAACACGCTCGTGATCGAGAACGGCAAAGCGCACGTCAGGGATTGCACCTGCCCGGATAAACTCTGCGAGAAGCAGGGAAAGATCTCAAAGTCGGGCGAGAGCATCACCTGCCTTCCCAATCACGTCCACATCCGTGTCAATGGCGACGGAGGCGTTGACGTCGGGCAATAATCAGCGGAGTATCCCGCAAGGAATCCCACCGTACTTCCGACATTCAAAAATTACGCCGGGATCCGGCAAGAAATCCGCCGAAAGGAGAGAAGATGAAAAGAAAGATCACCGTGCGGGAACTGACCCTGCTTTCTCTGACCGTCGCGGTCGCCATGATGCTTTCTTTCATTGAAAGCAGGATCCCCGTCTTTGTTCCCGTTCCGGGCGTGAAGATCGGACTTGCCAATCTCGCGGCGCTGTTCGCTCTCTATCGGCTCGGATTCCGCGACGCGGCTCTCGTTTCCGCCGTGCGCGTTTCGCTCTCTGCCCTGCTCTTCGGCTCTCCTGTGAGTTTTCTGTACAGTCTTGCCGGCGCGGCGGTGAGTTTAATTCTGATGGCGCTCCTCAAAAAGGCGTCCTTCTTCTCGCCGATCGGTGTCAGCGTGGCGGGCGGCGTTGCCCACAACTTCGCGCAGATCGCCGTGGCGGCACTGATGTTCGATACGGCGGCACTGTTCTCCTATCTGCCGGTTCTCGCCATTACGGGAACTCTCGCCGGAACCGTCATCGGCATCGCCGGCGGGTTACTGATCCGAAAAGTGCCGACCTTTTCCGACAACGAAAAATCTCAATAAAAACGGCAAACGAAAAAGACGTTGGATCCGTACGGTCCAACGTCTTTTTATCATATAATGGCAAAATTTACGGATGATCCACGGTTTCCTGTTCCTTATCGCCGAAGGAGATTCGCAGGGGGAACAGAATACGGATCTCAAAGCAACCGTCCACCGTTCCGCGCGCGGTGATCTGTCCGTCGAAACGTTCCACGATCTCTTTGGCAAGGGAAAGTCCGATGCCGGAGCCTTCGATGTCCTGATCTCTCACGGCATCGTTACGGCAGAACCGCTCGAAGAATCTTGAGAGATCTCCGACGGGAAGTTGGGCGGCATCGTTGCGGACGACCAATCTCGCCTGACGGAGTTTGGATACGTCGAGGAAGATCTCGACGTGGCTCGTCGCGTATTTACGCGCGTTGTCGAACAGAATACTGAACAGTTCGCGGATGAGATATTCGTCGGCGAGGATGTGGATGCCGTCGGTGATCTCGGTACTCACTGTCTTTCCGGCGGATTCCAGGGTGGGGAGGAACGAGTTCGTTTCTTCCTTCAGAATGTCGGAAATGCAAAGCACGGTAGGTTTGCGGATGACTTCGGACGTGTCCATGCGGGACAGCGCGGAGAGGTTCTTCACCATCTCGTTCATACGCTTGACCTGCTTGTTGATGGCAACGGTACGTTCCGATTCGCCGTAGAGGATCTCTGTGATCTCGTTGTTCGCGGAAATGATCGTCAAGGGCGTTTTCATCTCGTGACTCGCGTCGGCGATGAACCGTTTTTGCCTCTCGTAGGATTCGGCGATCGGCCGCGCCACTCTGTCCGAGAAGAGAATGACGATCACGACGACGGCACAGAAAAGACCTACCGCCGTGAGCAGACTGTTTCTGACGAAGGTATAGAGCGCACGCTCGGCTTTATACATATCCACGAAATACACGGTACTCCGGTCGGCACTGACCGCGTAGCCGTAGAAATCGAGGAACCCGCGGGATCTTTTTGCCTTCACCGCACGGTTCGCCAAAGAGATGGCTTCTTCCTGCTCGACTGCCTCGATGTTTTCGAGATCGGCTGAGGGGGTGTCGCCGAGGGTGACGCTGAAGTATCTCGTTTCATAAGGGGTTTCTTTCGAGATCCACGAATCCGCATTGTTGACGTAACTCTCGATAAAGTCGGGGTTGGACAGATCGCCGCCGGTCAATTCCAGCACGTCGAGAAGTTCGTTTGCGCGGGAGAGCAGATTGAAGTAGTTGGTCAGATTCATGAAAGCCAGAAACAGAACGAGAAGAATTGCGGAGATCGCCGTTGTCATGGAAACAAAACGGATTTTCAAAATGCGCAACATGGGGATCTTCTCCTTTTGCCGGACGGCGGGAATCAGTTACCTTCTTCGACCTTGATGCCCTTCACGGGTTCAAGACTGTAACCGACACCGCGCACCGCCTTGATGGTGTGATCGGCACCGATGGATTCGAGTTTCTTACGAAGAGTGGAAATGAATACCCATACGACGTTGCGTTCCGCGTTCGTGTCGTAGGACCATACGTTCTCCATGATCTTTTCGGTGGAGAGGAGAATACCGCGGTTGCGGATGAGGTACTCGATGAGGCGGTATTCGGTGTTGGTAAGACGCGCTTCTCCGACGGCGGAGAGTACGAAAGTATCGGGATGGAGCGTGATGTTACCGATGGTGTGGCACTCGATGATGTCACCCTGACGGCGTACCAACGCGCGGATTCTCGCCAGGAGTTCCTTGATGGCGAAGGGCTTGGTCAGATAGTCGTCGGCACCGGCGTCAAGACCTTCGACCTTGTCGTCGATCTCGGCTTTCGCGGTGAGGATAAGCACGGGGGTGTGGTTGCCGTTCGCACGCATTTCACGGACAACGGAAAGACCGTCTTTCTTGGGCATTCTCACGTCGAGGACGACGCCGTCGTAGGAAGAATTCGCGAGGAAGGTCAGCGCTTCCATACCGTCGTAAACGGTGTCGACGGTATATTGGTTGAATTCAAGAACACGCGTGATGGCGCGGGAAAGTTCTTTTTCGTCTTCTGCAAGTAAAAGTTTCATGCTCAAACTCCTTGTAATATGGATTTTCGCTCATTTTACCAAGAATTCGTAAACTTAACTTAAAGAAATTAATTAAGTTAAAGAGTTTACAAAATGTTCAAATATTATCGGCGACGGCGCGGTTGATCGCCTCGCGCAGTGCGCGGAGCAGGAGGGGCGAATGAGGGTAGACGTTGTAGCCGAAAACGCCGAAGTCGGAGAGCAGATTTTCCGCGGTCTGCCGTCCTGCGACTTCTTCGAGAAGTTTCAATGCGCGGTAGTCCTGGAAGGCGTCCTGCATCAGATAATAGCGGAAGGATTTTTCCACACCGCCCCGCTCCCTGTCGGGATAAACGATGAAGGCATCGCCGGAGAGGAAGGCACCTCCCGCGGAAGTTTCCGCGTAAGGATCGACGGTGGCGCGGGAAAGTTGGGTACGGTAGAAATTATATCCCCATTGGAGGAATCCTCCGGCACGGTTCTTGTAGAGCTGCACGCCGATCACGCGCGTTCTCTCGCCGGGCATGACGAAGAAGCGGTTGGAGTAATAACCGTTCTCCGGTCCGCAACAGTAGTAGGCGAGATGCGGGATGTCCCGACTGACGAAATCGGGGGCGGTCACCGTGATGGGCACGGGGAGATCCACAACGCCGCGCAGAGAGAAGTCCACGTGGGAGAGGGCATCCATCGTGCGGATGCCGCGGATCAGGGGTTTTACGAATTTATAGTGTGCTTCGTAGAGGTCGATGGAATCCTCGTTCGGCTCGTCCGAGAGGTGCATGACGGATCTGTCCTGCCAGCCGTTTTCGTAGATGTGATCCGTGAGGGCGGTCAGATATTGGGTGAGAAAGGCGCGGTATTCGGCAGAATCGCTTGCGACGTTCCAACCGAAGAGATTTTTCTCTTCTCCGTTTTGGGAAACCATGATCTTCGGACAGCATTTGGCACCCCACTGCGAGAACAGGTGGGCAAATTCAAAGTAGCGGATGCCCCGCTCGGTGATAAAGGCGAGGAAGCGGTCGAGTTCGGAGAAGTCGAACGCGTAAGTATCGCCGTCTTTGGAGATCTTCACAAGTTGGGCGGTCAGTCTTTCGCTTCCGATCTCGGTGTCGAGCGCGGGTGTCACGGTCGGAATGAGCAGCATATTGTTTCCCATCCCGACGTAGGCGCGCAGATAGCGGTCGAAAATACGGTAGAATTCCTCGGAGAATACGGCAACGCCGTGCTGTTCCGCGATACTGTCGTAGTGCATCCAGTTGGTGATCATGAGGTCGGTTTCAGGGAGTTCACGGTCGATCACGGTGAGCATGTAACTTGTTTTTGCCAACAATTCTTTGCCTTTTTGCAAGAAAACGGTGATCTTGTGCCGTCCGGCAGGGAGTTCGCCCTGGACTATGACAAGCACGCCACGGAGTTTTCCCGCAGAGAGGGAAAATTCCTTTTCCTCGGCACAAAGTTCGGGGTACATTCCGTCCTTTGCGCGTTCGACGTAGTCGTCGAGCCGTTCGTTGTTGTCGAGTGTCGCGGGGATGTCCGCGACGGGGCAGTAGGTGAGGTAAGGTTTCAACGCACCGCCGAACGAGAGAGTCAGTCCCGAAAGATCCTCTTCCGCGGAGAGTACGGCGATCTGAAATTTGTAGACTTCGTTTCTGAAGGCACTGCCTTCTGTTTCCGGATTCAAGCGTTCTCTGTCCGCGAAAATGCGGGTGACGGACGGAACGGTCAGCATCTGTATGCGGTTCATTTTTCCCTCCTGCATCATTTGAGAATTTCGGTGATCTGACGGCTCATCAGTTCAAACGAGCGCTCCATCTCCTCGGCGAGCGCGAACTGCGTTCTCGCGCGGATCAGGTTGTGTTCGGGGTATTTGGTGGCGAAATAGGTGTCGCCCGACAGGTAGTCGGTGAGGAATCTCATACCGCATTCGACGGTCATCATGTACGCGCCGACGGGTAAAAGTTCCGCCTCTTTCGGCGTGATCGTCTTTTTTACCGCGCTGAGGAATCCCTTGGCGTAGGCGGCGAAGAGCGACAGATCGAAGTGTACGCGGGACAGATCCTGTTCGTCTTCCGCGGCGGTCGACGCGCCGAAACGGATGGAGTCGCCGAAATCGTAGAGCATGGTTCCGGGCATCACGGTGTCGAGGTCGATGACGGCTCTCGGATCTTTCGTCTTTTCGTCGAGAAGAATGTTGTTGAGTTTGGTATCGTTATGGGTAACGCGCACAGGGAGAGATCCGTCGGCGAGAGCGTCCGCGATCGTCGAATAGGTGTTTTTGTGCGAGAGGACGAAGTCGATTTCTTTACGGCAGGTGGCGGCTCTTTGCACCGTGTCTTTTCCGAGCGCGTCGAGGAAATCGCGGAAACGCTTGGGCGTGTCGTGAAAGTGCGGGATGGTTTCGGTCAGCGTGTCCGCGGGGAAATCCGCAAGACGGTTCTGAAAATCACCGAACGCGAAGCCGACTTTGCGGAAGGTTTCGGCATCCTCGGCGATCTGATAGGTCACCGTGTTTTCGATGAAATGCAACAGGCGGTAGCAACTTTCGCCTTTGAGATAGGTTTCGCCGGTCTTGGTCGGGACGAGCCTTACGGTTTCCGCGCCGTGCGCGGCAAGATAGTCCGTGACGGCGGCGTAGTTTTTCATCAGTCCGTCGGGATCGCGGAAGACTTCGGTGTTGATCTTCTGAAGGATGAATCTTCCTTTTTTTGTCGTGACGAGGAAGGTGCGGTTGATGTGTCCTGCGCCGAAGGGTTCCGTCGAAACGGGTTCGGCGGGCAGTTTAAACTTCGAAAGGATATCCTTAAATTCCGTTGTAAAGTCCATTGTCAATGTATCCTTTTACGGCTTCTTTGATTTTCGCGAGATCGGCGCGGTAGGTGATGCCATACCAGCGGTCGGCGTTGTGATACACTTTCACGGTGGCAAGTCCGCGGTCGACGGCGGAGGAGATCACGGACGGGATGTAGAACTCCGCCTTCTGCAGATCCGCGGATTTGAGGAAGGTATCAAAATCCTCGGAAAGACGGTCGAAGATGTCGGGTGTCAATCCCCAGAGGTTCATGGAAACGGGAGTGTCGAGCGCGAGTGCGCAGGTCTTATCTCCGGCGGGATAGGTGGCATCGGAGGCGATGCCGCAGGTTTCGGTCACTTTCTTCAGATAGCCGTTCTCCACTTCGCAAACGCCGCGGGAAACCGTACCGTTCGGAGAGAGCGTCTTTCCGACTTCGTAAGCGGTCATCGCGTACTCGCCCGGCTTCGCGTTTCTGAGATGCTCCGCCATGGCGTAGAAGGCGTTGGCGCCGTAGTAGTCGTCCGCGTTGATGATGGCAAACGGCTCGTTGACCACGCCGCGGCAGCAGAGGATCGCGTGTCCCGTGCCGAACGGCTTGGTTCTGCCTGCGGGGAGTGCGGAGGTGTCCTGAATGACGTATTCCGTGGGAATGGTCTTTTCGATCCTGTGTCCGACGAGGCGGAGGAAATCTTCTTTCATATCTTCACGGATGATAAATACCGCTTTGGTGAATCCTGCTTTTTTCGCATCGTAGACGGAGAAATCGAGAATTCCTTTTCCGTCTTCGGTGATCGGCTCTGCCTGTTTCAAACCGCCGAACCGACTGCCCATTCCGGCAGCCATGACGACAAGTGTAATATCCATAACAAACTCCTAAAAAAGGTTTTTCGTTTTTCCTAAAGTATAGCATAAACGAAGGAGAAAAGCAAGAGTTTTTTTGCGCGCGGGCGTGTCGCACCCGTGATGATCTCTGCGGGTTCCTTTCGACAAAAAACTGCGTCATACGTGATAATTCCCTTGACAGAAAACGCTATCATTGTCAATGCTTGAAATCTGCCCCCGCAGGAACAGCAGTAAAAAAGAAGCCGCGGCTCAGATCGAGCCGCGGCTTCTTTCCGTTATTTGCCGTCAGAACTTGGACGGTTTGTTGGAGAGGTATTTCTTGACCATCAGGGCAACTTTGAACGTTACGGCGTGGTCGAACTCGCGCAGGTCAAGACCGGTGAGTTTACGGATCTTTTCCAAACGGTAAACCAAAGTATTTCTGTGGACGAAGAGTTTTCTTGAAGTTTCGGAAACGTTGAGGTTGTTTTCAAAGAAACTCTGCACGGTCATCAGGGTTTCACGGTCGAGAGATTCGAGCGAACCCTTCTTGAACACTTCGGAGAGGAAGATCTCGCAGAGCGTGGTGGGCAACTGATAGATCAATCTGCCGATGCCGAGATTTTCGTAGGACATAACGGGCTTTTCGATATCGAAGACTTTGCCGACTTCAAGAGAGATTCTCGCTTCCTTGTAAGCGCGTGCGAGGTCTTTGAGGTTTTCCACGATGGAGGAGATGCCGATGATGACGGAAGCGTGGTATTCGTCTTCGATCACCCGTTTGATCTCTTTCGCATCCGCTTCGAGCGCCTCGGTTTCGACTTCGGGATCCAGCTCGCGCACGATAACGATATCCTGCTCGTTGATGTTGATCACGTAATCGCGGGTACGTTCCGCACAGATGCTCTGTACGACTTCGTAAGGCGCCTGATCGGGGAAGGTCTGGAACTTGATCAGGAGGACAACGCGGTTTTCGTCGTTGACCAGATGAAGTTCGTTACTCTTGACGTAAATATCGCTCGGCAGGATGTTGTCAAGGATGATATTCTTGATGAAAGAACCCTTGTCGTATTTTTCGTCATACAGGGATTTGATGTTGGCAAACGAAACCGCAAGAATGTGCGACATCTTCTCCGCGTGGGAGTCGGTGCCTTCCACAAAGACGATGCAATCGGTCTTGGAGTTCGCGGCTAAGAAACGGTAGGTGTAACCGTCGTAGACGACGTAATCCGCAGCGAACGCGAGTTCTTCGCGAATACGCTGACGGGATTCCCCGATCTTATTCAGTTCGCTGCAAGCAACAATAATGCCGTTCTCGTCGATCACGCCGATGGTGCGGCCGACGATGTCCTTCATCTGATGGACAACGTTTTGAAACAGTCGGTTTGACATAGCGATCCTCCCAGTTTACAGGTCGTTTGTATATACTGTCCTATATTCTACCGCATTTTTTGTCATATTTCAATAGTTTTCTTGAAAAAAATAAAAAAACTCACAAAAATAGGCGGTATCTTTTGTATAATATGCCCCAAGACGGGGATTTTACAACTCAAAATGATAGCAAACGGCGGCAAGTGCAAACGCCGGTGCGGTCTCGCAACGCAGGATTCGGGGACCGAGATTTGCCATTTTGAACCCCGCTTCGGCGGCAAGGGCGGCTTCTTCCGGACTGAATCCGCCTTCGGAGCCGATGACGATGCTCACGGTTCTGACGTCGCGGGATTCGTTCAGGATCTCTTTGAGCGAACGGCAGCCGTCGCCCTCGTAGCAGAAGATGGGGAGATCCGCCGTCTTTGCCTCGCCGAGCATGGCGCGGTATGAGATCGGCGGGAGGACAGAGGGAAGGATTCCCCTGCCGCTCTGTTTCGCCGCCTCGGCGGCAATGCGGGAAAGACGCTCGGTCGATTTGTCCACGCGGTCGGCTTTCGGACGTTTGATACAGCGGGAGGATTCGTAGGGGACGATCACGGAGGCGCCGAGTTCGACGGCTTTCTGCGTGACGGTTTCGAGTTTGTCCCCTTTCGGGTAAGCCATATATAAAGTGATCTTTACCGGCGATTCTGTGTCTGCGGGCGATTCGGAGAGGACTTTACATAACACTTCCTCGTCGCGGATGCGGTCGAGGGCGCAACGGTAGGCGACACCGGCGTGGCAGACGGTGATCTCATCCCCCACCGCCATGCGCAGGGCGCGGGCAATGTGGTAGGCATCGTCCCCGGTCAGAGTGAGAATATCATCTGCCGGCGGCTGATTGGCAAAAAATCTCGGCATGGAGGCTTCTCCTTTTCAATTATATAAGGAAGTTTTTCAGTCGTGAACGGCGTAAATGCCCACCCAGTCGTTTTCCTTCTGCTCTTTCACGATGCGGAAGCCGTGTTCGGCGAGGGCATGACGGACTTCATCGGCGCGCGGTTCGATGATGCCGGAGAGGATGAGGGGCGCGCTCGGCTTGAGGTAGGTCATCATATCGGGAAGCATACGCAGAATGATGTCCGCGACGATATTGGCGACGCAGAAATCGTATTTTCCTTCCGAGAGATCGACGTCTTTGAGGAGGTCGGATACGCCGACGGTGATATTGTCGCAACCGTCGGATTTCGCGTTCTCCGCGGCGACCTTGACGGCGACGGGATCTATGTCGTATCCGTGGCAATCCTTCGCGCCGAGTTTGGAGGCGCAGATGGAGAGGATGCCGGAGCCGGTTCCGACGTCAAGTACACGCTTCCCCGCGATGGGCAGATCCTGCATCAGCAAAACGACAAGACGCGTCGTTTCGTGCGTTCCGGTTCCGAACGCCATGCCGGGATCCATTCTGACGATGACTTCGCCCTCTTTCGGCGTGTATTCTTCCCATGCGGGAACAATGGTGATCCTGCCGAGAGGGACGGGCTTGTAGTACTGTTTCCAACTCTCCGCCCAATCGTCCTCGTTCACGCCTTCGAGCGTGATCTCGGTTTCGATCTTCGCGAAGGCGAAACGCTCTTTGAGAAACGAGGTGTATTCCGCGAGGTTCTTTTCCATCGGAACGAACAGAGATACTTTCACCGTCGTCATGTCGGCGTGGAGGATCTCCTCATCCACGAGTTCGCCGTACATTCCGCGGAACGAAAAGTCACTGTAATCTTCGATCATCAGCCCGTTGTCGAGCATACTCATGATCGAGGTGATGAGCTCGAGGTCGTCTACTTTGCCGCGAACGGTCAGTTTTGTCCATTGTCCTGCCATTGATAATCTCCTTTGAAGGTGCGGAGCAAGACCGCCGAGAGGTCGGCAGGCTCCTGCCCGTTTGCTTCATTTGCTTTCATTATGTCAATATTTATTTGCATTTTTAAGGCTTTCTCTTCGGGGAATACGGTTTCTTCCCGCAGGTAGCCGAGAAGGTACACCCGCACGGCTTTGCCGTACAGATCTCCGTCAAGCCCGAAGATGAAGGTTTCCGAGTGCGTCGGGCGTTCCCCGAACGAGGGGCAGGTCCCGACGTCGGTCACGGCGAAATAACCGCGATCCTCCACGGTGATGAGCGAGCGGTACACGCCGGATTTCGGGATCAGTTTTCCCGACGGGATCGGCAGATTGACGGTCGGAAGCCCGAAGGTGTGTCCGAACCCGCGCCCATGTTCCACCGTTCCTTCGAAGGTGTAGGGGACGCCGAGAAGTTCTCTCGCTTCGGCGGTCTTTCCCTCGGTGAGCAGTTTGCGGATCCATGAGGAGGATAAGGATTGATCTTCCGCCTGCTTGGGCGGAAGGACGAGGGTGTCCGCGCCCCGTTTCCGCATCAGATCCGTCAGTGTGCCGGCATCTGCCGTTGCCCCTTTGGCAAAGCGGAAATTGTAGCCGACCACGGCGAGGGTACAACCGAGTTTCTCCGTCAGAAAGTCCGCGAACTCCTCTGCCGTCATGTCTTTGATCTCGCCGAGCGGACAGAGAAACGTCCTTTCGACACCGAGCGTCGACAAAACGGAAAGTTTTTCTTCGGTGGACGAAAGCCGCGCCGCTTCCGGCTTCACGCCGCCGTCCGCGGGAAAGGTGAACACGGCGGTTTCCGCGCCTATGGCTTCCGCTTTTTCCTTCGCCTCTGCGATCAGGGCGCGGTGGGCGTTGTGTACGCCGTCGAAGAAGCCGAGAGCGATCACGCGTTTGCCCGAAAACGCAGGCGAATCTCTGTGCAAACTGTTGACAAACACGCCGTCATCCCCTCTTTTCCTCCGCCCGAAGCGGGAAGTTCTTTCCTCTTTATTATACAGTATATCACAAAACGGAGGGGATTTCAACCCCCGAAGGCAGTTTTCCTGCCGTCCTCCGCGTGACAAATTTCCGTTGACAACCGTTCGCGTTTGTGGTAAAATAGCCGTAGCAGAACATTTTATGAGCGAAAGGAAATTCTCGATGAAACTCAATTCGAAACGCACTGTCTTCGTCGGTTTTGCATTCTTTCTCATCTGCGCGTTCTGGCAGGTGTACGATGCAATCGTCCCTTTGATTCTCACAAACCGTTTTGCCATGGATCAGACGCTTTCGGGCGTGGTCATGGCACTCGACAACGTCTTTGCCTTGTTTATGCTCCCTCTGTTCGGCGGGATCTCCGATAAGGTCAAAACGCCTTTCGGAAGAAGAACGCCGTTTATCTTCTTCGGTACGCTCGCCGGCGCGGTCTTTCTCTCCCTGCTCGGCGTGATGACGTCCCTGTTCGGCTTTATGGCGATCTTACTCTGCGCGCTGATCTCCATGGCGACTTTCCGTTCCCCCGCGGTCGCGCTCATGCCGGACGTAACCCCGAAACCTCTGCGTTCCAAAGGCAACGCCGTGATCAACCTCATGGGGACGGCGGGCGGTATCATCGCCCTTGTCCTCGGCACCGTGTTCAAGACTTCCGAACCGGGAAAAACCGAATTCTTCGGCTATCTGATCACGGTTTCCGGCATTATGTTCCTCGCCCTCGCCGCCTTTATCCTGACGGTGAAGGAGCCGAAATGGGCAGAGGAAGCCGACAGGATCAACGCTTCTCTGGAAGCGGATTCCGAACCCTCGGACGCAACCGGAAAGAAACTCTCTCGCGCGCAGTTCTCGTCTTTGGCCTTCATTCTCGCTTCCGTCGCCCTTTGGTTCATGGGCTATAACGCCGTGACCTCGAAATTCACCGTCTACGCGACCAACGTGCTTGGCGTTTCGTTCAACAGTACGCTCCTCGTCGCACAGGGGGCGGCAATCGTTTCCTACATCCCCGTCGGGATCGCGGCTTCGAAGATCGGACGTAAAAAGTCCATCCTCGCCGGTATCGTATTGCTCTCCGCCGCCTTCGGACTTGCGGGACTTGTCAAAGCCGATACTCCGGCATTTCTCATGTATCTTCTCTTTGCCCTTGCGGGTATCGGTTGGGCGACCATCAACGTCAACTCCTTCCCCATGGTCGTCGAACTCGCTTCCGGTGCTGACGTGGGCAAATACACCGGCTACTACTACACCGCTTCCATGGCGGCACAGATCGCCACGCCTGTACTTTCCGGTTTCTTCCTCGACACGGTCGGCTGGTGGACGTTCTTCCCCTATGCCGTGATCTTCACTTCACTCTCCTTCCTCACGATGTGCTTCGTCCGCCACGGCGACTCCAAGCCGGAGGCGAAGATCAATATCGAGGCATTCGACACGGACGATTAAGGAAAGAAAATGCAAACATTTCTTATCATTTTATCAATTGTTTTGCTGCTCTGTTGCGCATGGATTTTGCTCGCCGCACCGGGCGGAAGAAGAAAACAAACCCGCGGATTTGCCAAGGTAAAGTACGCGCACCGCGGACTTCACGGCGCCGGGCGGGCGGAGAACTCGCTTTCCGCGTTCCGTGCGGCGGCGGATGAGGGCTTCGGCATCGAACTTGACGTCAGACTGTCCAAAGACGGCGTTCCCGTGGTGTTCCACGACGCGGAACTCTCCCGCGTGACCGGCGACTGCCGTCGCGTGAGGGACCTCACCGCAAAGGAACTTTCCGAACTTTCTCTGTCCGGCACCGCCGAAGGGATTCCCACCTTCCGCGAAGTGCTTGATACGGTGGCGGGGAGAGTTCCCATCCTCGTGGAGATCAAAGAGGACAACGCGAAAGAGAAGGACGTTACGCCCGCCGCTCTCGCTCTCCTCGCCGACTACCGCGGGGAATATCTGATCGAGGGATTTAACCCCTTCTCGATCTCTGCCGTGAAGAAACTCGCACCCGATACCGTGCGCGGTCTGCTCTGTCAGCATTTTACCGCGGAGAAATCTTTCCGCACGATCTCTTATCGGCTCCTCCAGCACTTCCTTCTGAACGTCCTCTGCCGTCCGCAGTTCATCGCGTTCAATCGGGAGCATCGGAACTACTTCCCCTTCCGGTTGCAGAAAGCCGTGTTCCGTGTGCCGGCTTTTGCATGGACGGTGCGTTCCGCCGAAGAAGAAGCGGAATGTGTCGCCGCCGGCTTTGACACTGTGATTTTTGAAAATTATCTTCCCGACGGCGGCAGAGTGTCCGGCGCGGGAGAGAAAAAGGACGTACTATGAAATTCCCTTTGGTTGCCACTTGCCTTTTCGGACTCGAACATCTCCTCGGCGAGGAGATCGACGCGCTCGGTTACGAGCGCATTTCCACCATCGACGGCAGAGTCACTTTCCTCGGTGACGAGGAAGCCGTCGCGCTCTCCAACGTGTTTCTGCGCTACGCCGAACGCGTGTATATCAAGGTCGGCTCTTTCCACGCGGAAACTTTCGACCAACTCTTCGAGGGGACGAAAGCCCTGCCGTGGTCGGACTTCATCGGCAAGACGGATGCCTTCCCCGTCAAGGGACACTCCATCAAATCCGGATTGACTTCCATTCCCGACTGCCAGTCCATCATCAAGAAAGCCGTCGTCACTTCGCTCTCCAAAGTCTACGGACTCACCGTTTTTCCCGAAGAGGGTGTGAAGTATCAGATCGAGTTCTTTATCCTCAACGACGAAGCCACGCTCATGATCGACACCTCCGGTGTTCCGCTCCATAAACGCGGCTACCGCAGAGAGTCCAACGGCGCCCCCATCCGCGAAACCCTTGCCGCCGCCATTGCCGCGACCGCCCGCCCCCGCGAGGACGTGCTGTTCTGGGATCCTATGTGCGGAAGCGGTACCATTGCTGTGGAAGCGGCGATGCTCGTCAATAAGATCGCACCCGGAAAGCGTCGTTCCTTCGCCGCCGAGCAGTTCCCCTTCATCGGCAAAGCGAGATTCGACGAAGCGAGAGAAGAAGCGATCGCCGGCGAGTTGTCCACCAAGTTCGACGTGTACGCCTCGGACATTGATCCCGAAGCCGTCGCGCTCACCATTCAGAACGCGAAAAACGCGGGTGTCAACCGCTGGATCCGTGTGATGCAGATGGATGCCCGCAAGATCGGAGCGCCCGGCAGACGGGGAACGGTCGTTACCAATCCCCCGTACGGCGAACGTCTCGGCACGGTCGCGGAAGCCGAGAAACTCTACCGCGATATCGGACGGCATTTCCGTGAACTCGCACCGTGGCAGATCTACGTCATCACTTCGCACGAGCAGTTCGAAAAGTTCTACGGCAGACGCGCCGATAAGGTGAGAAAACTGTATAACGGTATGATCCCGTGCTATCTCTATCAGTATTTCAAAAACAATTTCGACGCAAAACCCATCAAAAAGTAAACAATAGTTAGAAAAAGCGCGGAGAGATCCGCGCTTTCTCTTTTTCGGAATAAATTGGAGCCGTCGGGGAATAATGAGAAAAAACGATCGTGAGGACGGCACTTGAATACGTTTGGCAAGGGATATGAAGAAAACGCGGCGCACTTTCGCGACTACGTCAGAGCGGACGACAGTATGGACATCGTCGTAAGGGAGTTGAAGCAGAAAAACGGCTTCGTCACGGTGTTCTATATCGACGGCTTCGTCAAGGACGGCGATCTGCAAAAACTGCTCGCGCATCTGTTGTCGAGCGAAGCACCGGCTTCGGCGGACGCGTTTATCGGTTCTGTTCCGATCGCCGAGAGTTGTGTCATTGATTGCCCTGCCGGCGCGGCACGGGCGCTGTTCTCCGGACAGGCGGTGTTCTTCGGAACGCACTTCGGCGAGTACTGTTGCGCCGTTGACGTGCGGCATTATCCGGGCCGTGAGGTCGGCGAACCCGAAAGCGATAAAGTCATGCAAGGGGCGCGGGACGGTTTTGTCGAAACGCTCATCACCAATACGGTTCTGATCCGCCGAAGGATCCGCGATACCCGTCTGACCGTCCATTATGAGAACATCGGCGGGGCATCGGGAACGGACGTCGCCGTCGTCTATATGGACGGCGTGGCGGATGAGAAATACGTCCGCGAGATCATCGATCGGCTCCGCAAGATCCGACCGAAAAGTCTGACACTGGGCTTTCAGTCCCTCGCGGAATCTCTGATTCCCTCCGGTTGGTGGAACCCGTTCCCGAAGATCCGCACGACGGAACGCCCCGACACCGCCGCCGCGCAGGTGCTGGAAGGAAGCGTCCTTGTTCTCGTCGATACCTCACCGCAGGTCATGGTTTTGCCGACCTCCCTTCTCGACTACCTCCAGCAGACGGACGACTACTATTATCCGCCGCTCACCGGCTCGTATCTTCGGATCGTCCGCACGGCGATTCTTTTGCTCTCCGTCGTTTCCACCCCGCTTTGGTACCTCGCTCTGATGAGGGCGCAAACCCTCCCCGATGCCCTGCGGTTTCTCATTCCGAAGGATCCCGGCGCATTGCCGATCCTCTTTCAACTGTATCTCGCGGAAATCACGATCGACGGCTTGAAGATCGCCTCGATGAATACGCCCGATATGCTCTCCAATTCGCTCTCGGTCATCGGTGCCTTGATCCTCGGTGATTTTGCGGTCGGTGTCGGCTGGTTCTGTCAGGACGTCATCCTCTATATGGCGCTCGTCGCCATCGCGAATTTCGCGCAGCAGAATCACGAACTCGGCTACGCGTTCAAGTTTATGAGAATGGTCATTCTCGCCTTCACCGCCCTCGCCGGAGAGATCGGCTTTTTGTTCGGCATCGGGCTTTTCTGCGTCGCCGCAGGAGCGAATTGCACGGTCAGCGGCCGCCGTCGCTATCTCTACCCCTTGATCCCGTTTGACGGAAAAGCGCTCTCGCATCTGGTTTTCCGCACGAAGAAAAACGACTTTGAAACCGAGCCTCTCGGCGCGTCCCGAAAAACTGCGAAAAAAGATTGAAAAAGGGCTTGACAAATCCTTGTCCTTGTGCTACAATATACACCGTTCCAAACTTTGCGGAATTGTGTAAGGGTAGCA
The DNA here is from genome assembly GCA_024404975.1 of Clostridia bacterium. Taxonomy (GTDB): domain Bacteria; phylum Bacillota; class Clostridia; order Oscillospirales; family CAG-272; genus UBA1740. The sequence goes on from JAKSPH010000009.1 coordinate 19,859, forward strand.
CAGCAGACTCTGACTCTGTATGTCTGGGTTCAAATCCTGGTTCCGCAGCCAATAAAAAGACCGTCCCTCGCGGACGGTTTTTTTGTTGTCTGCGGAACCGGCTTCATTTCGAAGCCATGAAAAAGCCCCCGACTTGTTCCGCTCCCCTAATATGAAAAAGCCAAGTTCCAAAAACCGAAAAAAGCGGGAGGGCTTTTTTGAATTTCGCCGTTTTTGGCGAAATTCTGTTCAACATCCTGTGCAGCCATGATAAAAGACCGTCCCTCGCGGACGGTTTTGCTTTTTCAGAACCGATCGAATCGGAAAATAGTCTTTTTTGCGCAAAGCGGTTGCAAGGTTCGCAAAAAAATGATACAATAACAAAATAAGCATATCCGCAATGCGTAATTCGGCACATGGTCTGAATTCATCCTTCGTAATCTGCGGACAGAGGATGAACGAAAACCGTGGAGAGAGGTCCAAGGAATGAAAAAAACTAAATTATCTGCCGTTTCGACGTTTTACTATATCAGATTGACATACAGATCCATTCTTTTTCTTACCGTATTGATCCGGTACATTATCACACGGGTGGGAGGTTCGGAATTTTCGCTTTCGGCGCACGTTGTGGAAAGTTACGGATTCTTGTTCGGCGCGGTGTGGCTGATTTTTATGGTGGAAATGCTGCTGCGTTTTTTCCCCTCCCCGATCGAAAGCCCCGGATGCCAAAAACAGTTCTCTAAAAACTATACACCGACGGGAAGAACCGACGTTCGCCTTCACGATAACAACGCGGCGTTTATCGTTGCCCTCGTATGGATCGTGTTCAATCTGATCATCGGAGCGTTCCATATGAGCAATATTCTGGATGACGGAATACTGCTGCTTCTGTGCCTTGCGTACTCTGTCTGCGATATGGTCTGTATTCTCTTTTTCTGCCCGTTCCAGACTTGGTTTTTGAAAAACAAATGCTGTTGTTCGTGCCGAATCTACAATTGGGACTATGCCATGATGTTCACGCCGTTGTTCTTTATCCGCAGTTGGTATTCGTGGTCGCTTCTGGCGGCGGCGATCTGCCTCCTGATCCGATGGGAAATCACGGTATGGCGGTATCCGGAGAGATTTTCGGAAAACACAAACCGGTATCTCGCCTGCGCAAACTGTTCGGAAAGACTCTGTACCCATAAGAAACATCTGCAAAAATTCCGTGTGAAACTCTCGCAGTACGCGACGAAAACCATAAACCGGATATTGAAGAAATAAAGTTCCATCCACGAAAAAAGCGGAAAGTCGTTTGACTTTCCGCTTTTTGTTATTCAAGGCATAATTGTCGATCGGATCAGCAGTATCCGACGGCAAGGCCGAGGAGCAGGATGCCGGACGTCAGAATGAGGTTGGCAAGCTGGAACTTGAAACTCCATTTTACCCAATCGCCGTAGCCGATGCCGGCAAGGTTGAGGGCGATGAGGAGAGCGGCGTTCGTGGGATAGAACACGTTGGAGAAGCCGTCGCCGAAGGCGTATGCCATTACGCAGAGTTGGAGCGAGATGCCGAGGACTTCCGCCAAGGGTTTGATCAGAGGAATGATCATAAACGCTTTTGCCGAGCCGGAGGCAACAAAGAAGTTCATCACAAGAACGAGCAGGTAGATGAAGAGGATGACGACCCATTTCGGCAGATCCTGCGCGGTGCCGATCGCGGCGTGGAGAATGGTGTCGAGGATACTTGCTTCCTCAAGAATGAACTTGATGGAAGATGCCATGAGGATCATCAGAACGGCGGGGAGGATGGAGAGAACACCGCCGCCGAAGGAGCGGGCGAGCGCACCGGTTTTCATGCCGGAAACAAGGCAGGAGGTGATGCCCGCGACAAGGAACATCACGGCAACGATGATCATCGTGTAGTCCTGCAAAGCGGGGATGAAAGCGGAGGAGAAGACCACTGCGATACCGCCGCCGAGGATGGAAACGAAGGTGATCAGCCCCGCGCTCATGCGCTTGTCGGGGGTGAAGGTTACGGCGAGCTGATCCGCGGGACGCTCCACTTTCTTTGCGTGATAACGCAAGAATGTAAACAAAAGTATGTAAATCAGAGCAAATGCGATTGCACGGAGCCATGCGCCGGAGAACATCGGAAGTCCGACTTGCTTCTGCGCGACACCGACCGTGAAGGGGTTGCAGACACCGGCGGCGAAACCGCATCCGGCGGCAAGCAGGCTCATTCCGAGACCGGTAACGGCATCCCAACCGAGGGCGATCGCGAGAGCGACGACGATGGGAACGAGAGGGACACACTCTTCAAACGAGCCGATGAGCGAACCCATCGCCATAAAGAGCAGGACGAGTGCCGCCATCAGGCGGTAGCGGGATCTTCCGAACTTCGCCGTTACGGAATCGAGCAGGTAGCGCATCAGTCCGCATTCACCGAGGGCGTTGAACGCGCCGCCGATGACGAGAAGGAACGCGATGACCGCGATCAGCATCGCGGAGCCGTCCGCCGTCAGAACGAGAATGGGAGAGAGGAGCCATTTCCAGAACGGCAGACCGCCCTCCACGGTTTCATAGTGATCCGGATTGACGACGAGATTGCCCTCCGCTGTTTCGATGCGCTCATACTGACCGCCGGGGATCGCGAAGGTCAGAACGTAGGATGCGACCATCAAACCGAAAATGACGGCGAGAGCGATAATGAAGGAACGGACGTTGATATTCAGTCCGCTTTTTTCTTTGTTTTGGGTTTCCATAGGTTCTCCTGTATTAAATGTCATCCCATTATAACACCCGCGGTAACGGATTGTCAACCTTTCCCCGCAAAAACTTTCGAAAGCAAAAATCCCCGCCCGAAAACGGGCGGGGGGTATCGGACGGTTTTTTCGCGGGACGGCGGTTTATTCCGACATCATATCCATATATATCTGCCAATCCGCGCGGGAGAGGAAATGCGTGCCGTCGCGCAGGTAGTACTGCACGTTGCCGCCGGAGAGGAGTTCACCGACTTTCGCCGGCGTTTCTCCGCCCGTAAAACCGCGCACGCCGAGCAGTTCCCACGCGGGGGAGCAGGCAACGCACGACAGCTGTTCGCCGAGCGGATCCGCCCATTCGTCGAGCGACGCACTGTTCACCGCAAGACGGCGGGGCGCGATAAGGGAGAGAAGAAAATGCTGATCGAACGGTCTTTCATCGGGATCCTTGGCGTAGCGGAGGAAATTGTCGCAGAACCAGAACGGGAACTTTCCCGTGATCTTTGCGACCGTTTCGGAGGAACCGTGTTTTTCACGCTCGTAAGCGGCACCGGAACAACCGGAATCGTTGGAGATGACGTAGCGGAATCTCTCGTCCTGCGCGCCTGCCCAAAGGGCGGTTTTTCCAAGGCGGGAGTGTCCGATGACGGCGAGGCGGTCGGCATCCACTTCGGGACGTGTTAAGAAGTAATCCGCCGCACGGGAGGCGCAGAACGCCCACATTCCGATCTTTCCCCAATCGGTGCCGTCGCCGCGGCGGGGATACATTCCGGCGATGCCGTCCGTGAAATCTCCGTCGTCGTGGGTGACGTCTTTATAGTAGATGGCGGCGACCGCAAATCCGCCGTCGATGATTTCTTCCAGGGGAAAGTATTTGTTGTACACTTCCGGGAAAAAGTTCAGAAAAACGAAGAGCGGGTGCTTGCCCTCCGAAGCCGGACGGAAGAACCGGCACGGGAAGGAATAGCCGCCTTTCGGCGTATCGAAAGAGACGGTTAAGTCCTCTATGACCGCGTGTCCGGCACAGCATTTCTCATCGACGGCATTGACCGTACCGCGCACGGCGGCAGGTGCCGGAGGCGTAATGCCGTATTCTTCACGCGAAAGAAGATCCAGCATTTCGGCACGGCGGCGCTTCCAATCTTCCGCGGAAACGACGGGCGCACCGTCGGCAAACGTCATAAGTTCCGGTTGAAATCTCATTGTTTTCACCTCAATTATATTATTGCCGTCCTCCGACGGCGATCGGGAAGCGTGAATACGGATCTGACCGGTCGCGACGAAGCACGGACGGCGGTATTCTGTCCGCTTTTGTTTTAGGGTTCCGCAGGTTTTTCCGATACGATATCGCTTTCATTATAACACCCGCGGGAGGGGGTGTCAACCTTTCGCCCGTAAAAAGGAAAAATCCCCGCTCTGAAAAGGCGGGGATTTTACGGAAACAGGGGATCACTTTTGAATGATACTGATCTTTTCGGGGGAGATGCCGGTCGTTTCGTAAACGATGGAGAAGATCTGTGCCGCGTCAGCCGCCTGCATGGTTTCGGCTTTCACGATGACGCTCACACTGTCGTCGCCGATGACGGCGACACATTCTTCGTACCCTTTGGCTTTGACGAGAGTTTCAATGTTGGTTTCGTTCTGAATGTCGGCGGCGATCCGGGAGATCTGCGCGGCGGCTTCGGCTTTGGCTTCCGCGGAGGACTCGTCGTTCTCGGACACCATTTTCAGCACGTCGAGCGCCTCGTCGCGGGACTGACGGCGGGTGAGAGCGGTGGCGGTGAAGTAGGTGCTTTCATTCGTGGGCGCGGCATCCGTCGGCTGGGAATCGGTGTAATTGTCCGCCATGTTGTTCTTGCCGTAACCGATGGCGTCGAGAGGATCGTAGAACCAACGGTAATTGAGGTAGACCGCACCGGCGATCAGAAGCATTGCGACGGCAACGATGACACTCTTGCCCCCGCGGGTGGAAAAGAAGGTTTTAACTTTTTGAAATTTCATGGTAGTTCTCCTCGCAGTATTTTGTTTGTTGGTTCATCTTATGCGCCCGCCTGCCGCGTTATGCCAAAGTTATTTCATTTTCTCCACGGTAACGCGGTTCGTGCCGACGTCGAGGAGAGAAGAGAGCATGGTGACGAGCGTGATCCTCACGTCCTCGCGCTCCGCGCCCTCACAGACGACGGTCACGGCGAGATTGGACGTTCTCACACAGTTCCTCCGTCGCGCTTCGGTCGGGCGGTTCGGCGGTTTTGAGTTTGCCGGAACCGAGCCAAAGCAGAAGAATACCGAGCGCGATCAGAAGGATCACACGGGGCAGACCTTTGCCGTTTTTCAGAAAAGACAGAACGGGTTTATCCGATTTCCACATAGCACTCTCCGCATAAGTCGTTGTCAAGAAGGTATTGCCGGATGCGCCGGACGTCCGCGAACACGCCGTCCCCCGAAAGGTAGACCGAGATCCCCTCGGCTTTGAGTGCCGATCGGTCGAACCCGCGCACCTTCACGGACACGGTTTCGGACGGAAGCGAAAACTTTTCGCACACTGCACGGCGGACGGCTTCCGTGAACGCGTTTTCTGACACGGTGCGCGTGAGGTCGGCTTGCTCCGAGCCGTCCGCAGAGAGGGAAAGATCACAGACTTCGGGGAGAGATCCGACGAGTTCCGCCAAGGGCGCCGCGATGAGGGACAACAGGATCACCGTGAAGGCGAAGGCGGCGGCTTTCCGGTTCTTTTCGCCGAAGAAAAAACGCAGACCGAGGCAGAGGAGGTACACGCCCCCTGCCGTCAAAGCAAGATAGGTTTTCATACAGAAGTTCTCCCTGTCAGCCGAGAGTTCCGCGCACGGTCAAGGCAGTTTCGAGGATCATCAGAAACGAGGAAAACGCCGTCGCCGCCGTCAGAACGTCCACGGCACCCGAAAAGGCATCGAACAGACGGCTTTTGCCCCCGGAAAACGAGAGCAATCCTCCGCAGAATCCGAGGATCAGCCGGACGGCAAGCAGACGAACGAGCAGAGGGGCGGCGAGCGAGAGGATCACGAACACCCCGCAGATGCCGATGACAGAGCGGACGTAAGCGAGGGAGGAAACCAGCGAGCCGAGCGCACCGGAAACCGCGTTCCCGACGATGGGGAGGGCGGACGAGGCGGCGTATTTCGCGGCGCGGAGTGTGACGGTGTCCTGTGCCGTTCCGACAGCGGTCTGCAGACCGAGGGCAAAGGAGAAAATGAGCGTCAGCCATCCGAAAACGCGCGTGATTACGGTTTTTACCGAGGACGAGAGAGGAGCGGAAACCCCGTTTTCCGGCGAGAGGGAGCCGAACAGACCAAGCGCGAGGACGGCGCCCGCCAAAGGGGGAAGGATCTGCACGGTCAGGGTGTTCAGCACTTCAAAAACAAGGGCGCCCGAAAGCGCGGAACCGGCGGCGCTTGACACGTTCCCGCCCGCCGCGTGAACGGCAGTGAGAAGCGGGATCACCCCGCGGAAGAACGAGGAAGCCTCGGACAGCCCCGCCGCCGTTTCGGACAGGAGCGAGGACAGTTCGGAAAAGAGCAGACACGCGCACACCGCCTCCGCACCGAATTTCGGCATATCGCCGAGAGTGTCCGAAAGGGCTTCGGAAAGCGCCAGAAGAAAGGTCAGTCCGAGCGAGAAAAGCGCAAGAGAAACGAGAGCCGGACGCTCGCCGGACAGGACGGAGAACAGTCGTGTGAAAAACGCCTCGATTCCGACCGATTCCGAGAGATCTTCCCCGTCGGCAAGGGAAATGCCTTCGGGGAGCAGCGAGGAAAACTCCGACAGGTATTCTTCCCCTTCCGCGTGGGACGTGAGCGGGAAAAACAGGAGGAATACCGCAAGTGCGGCAACGAGTATCCGTTTCATGAGAGCAGAGAAAGTCCCGCCGAGAGCAGGTCGGAGAGGTACGGAACGGTGATGCCGAGAATCAGAAATTTCCCCGCGAGCGTCACTGCTTTGGCGACGGCGGTCTCGCCGAGTTCCGCGCAGACGTCTGCCGTAAGTCCCGAAAGATAGCCAAGACCGAGGATGCGGAGGACACTTGCCACCCCTTCCGAAAGACCGTCGATCTGTGACAGACCGGAGAACAGGGAGAGGGAGGAACGCAGGGTGCCGAGAGAGCCGGAGAGCAGGACAAGTCCCGCCGCCACGGCAAAAAGGGGAGTCCCCCGCCATCCGAGTCCCCGCAGGGTGAAGCCGAGCGCGGCAAACAGAATTCCGTAACCGCAGATTTGCGCGAGTATCAAATGCCGAACACCTCTTTCAACGTATCGAAAAGCATGCCGATCTGTCCGACGAGCATGATGAGAACGATCACGATGCCCGTAATGGATACCAAGGTCGCCTGTTCGTCCCGCCCTGCTTTGTTGAGTATCTGACAGGCGACGGTAACGATCATCCCGACACCGGCGACTTTCATAATAAGACTGATATCCATTGATCTGTCCTTTCCTTTGTTATAAAAGCATGATTACAAGTCCGAGCGTGACGGAGAGCGAGAGAGTGCGGAACAGACGGACCCCGCGCGGCAGATTCCGCCGATCGGAAGCCAAAAGGCGTTCCCCCTCTTCGAGATAACCGTCGAGAATTTTCAGTTCTCCGTCGCGGTACCCCGTGCCGAAATTCTCCCCGAAAGAGGAAAACATGGCGCGGAATTCCTCGCCGACAGGCAGAATTTGTAAAGCATTGTTTGCACAATCGGCAATAATTTCGTTTTTTCGCAACGCAGGGAGAAAACCGCAGGACTCCAACACCTCGTCGGAAAAATGCCCCACCGCCGTGCCGAGCGGGCGGGAATAGCAGCCGACTTCCCGCCGCAAAAACGAGAGAAAGGCGAGAATACTCTCTTCGGCTCGCAGACGGTTGTCTACGTATTTTGCGTATTCAAAGGACACGAGGATCCCGCCGAGAAGAAGCAGTGACAGACCGAGCGTACGGATCACGGCAGTCTGACCGTCCGGATCCCGAATCCGTTCTCACCGCGGGTGATGCCGATGAAAACGTCGAACGCCCCGCAATCAAAAAAGGGTTTTAAGATCTGCCTTGCTTTCAGTTCTTCATAGGATCCCGCGTGGGCGCTCGCGATGACGGGAACACCTCCCCGCATGGCACCGAGCATGGCGCTCGCCTCGGCGGCACCGCCGATCTCGTCCGCGATGATGACTTCCGGATTCAGCGTTCGGGTGGCGACCGCCATGCCCCGCGCGC
>JAKSPH010000090.1 GCA_024404975.1 Clostridia bacterium
TGTAAATCTGTTGTCTCTGACTTCGCTGGTCCGAATCCAGCTTCCCCCACCATTCGCAATAAAAAACGTCCTTTGCTTACGGCAGAGGACTTTTTTTATGAAGTTTTCACGCTCATCGCGAGAGGATCTTTTCCACTTCATAAACGAAAAGCGTGTGCGGGGTGCCGGTACGGTACCATTTTTCCGTGATCTCCGACTCGATGAAACGTCCCGCGGCGAGGTCGGTTTCAAAGAGTTTATGACCGAAAACGACCGGTTTCGCGGCCCGGGGCAGGACGAAGCCGTTATCGACGGTGATCTCTGCGCCGGCGAGGGCGCACTTATCGCAATTTCTGCCGGAGAGCGTGCCGAGCGTGCGGAGCATCTCCCTGCTCTCTTCGTCAAAGAAAGAGAGTGTGATCTTCTCCGTTTTCGAAACGATGCCGAACGTGTAACGTTCCGGGCGGAGGAACACGAAGGCGACGGGGCGTCCCCAAAGGGTACCGAAGCCGCCCCATGAGGCGGTCATCAGGTTCGCTTTTCCGTCGTCGGCGGCGCCGAGTGCCATCCATTTTTCTCCGAGGGTGAATGTCGGCAGATCCGGCAGTTTGCCGAGATCCGCGGGGGTGTAGATTTTCATGCGCGTTTCCTTTTTTAGCAGGATACGCGAAAGCACGGCGGACTGTTACAAGATCGGGCAACCCGCTTTTCGTGCAGGGCGGGATAGCCGAATCCTTTCCTCTTCAAAAAGAAAACCGGTCTTTCTCCGGCGGAATGCCGGAAGAAAAACCGGGGAAAAATCAATCGGTGAGAGTGACTTTCTTGATACGGACGGCGATCTTGGGACGGTCGCGGAAGTCCGTGGGGATAGAGGCAATCTCGTCTACCGCTTCCATACCGGAAACGACTTTACCGAAAGCGGCGTAGGCTCCGTCAAGGTGAGGCGCATCCGCGTGCATGATAAAGAACTGCGAAGACGCGGAATCGGGATCGAACGCTCTCGCCATGGAGATGACACCTCGCACGTGCTTGATGGGGTTATCCACGCCGTTCTGAGGGAACTCGCGCTTGATGTTCGCTGGTGGGCCGCCCAGGCCGTTTCCGGGAGGGTGGCCGCGCGGGGTCATAAATCCGGGGATGACGCGATGGAAGGTCAGACCGTCGTAGAAGCCGGATCTGACAAGTTTTTTGAAGTTCTCCACCGTGATCGGTGCAGCATCGGGGTAAAGTTCGATTTCGATCTTTGCTCCGTTTTCCATTTCCATGATTACCATAAGTTTTCCATCCTTTTGTTATAAAAAATATGTATTTTGTTTATACTTGATAATAAAACGAACGAAGGCGGGAGAACGATGAACACCGAGAAATTACGAAAAAGCGCTTACCTCACGGTAACGGCGATCGGAATATGCGCCGCGGCATATCTGTTTTTACGATATCTTTTCATCTATCTCTGCCCGTTTCTGCTCGGCTTTGCCATCGCGGCGGCGGCGAACCGTCCCGCCGGATTTCTCTCCGGAAAGACGAAAGTGCCGAAGGGTGTCTATCACGTCGCGTTTGCGATCCTGTTCTCATTCGGCGTGATGGCGGGACTCGGATTCCTCGTTTACCGCGGGGCGGCGGACGGTGTGGGATTTCTTACGTCCCTCTCCGAGAACGGCTCTCTCGGCGCGTTCATCGGCAGAATCAGCACCGGGATATCCTCCGTGTTTGCCGACGTGAACCTCGGTGCGGAAGTGGAAGCGTCCTTCGCCGAAACCGGACGGAACCTGCTCTCAAAAACGGCTTCCGCGCTCGCCTCGTTCCTCGCGGCGGCGGTGAGGGCGGTGCCGAAGATCCTTCTGTTTTCCTTCATCACGGGTATCTCGGCGGTGTATTTTGCCATCGACGGGAAAAAGATCGGGAATTTGCTCCGTTCCCTGCTTCCCGAAAAATTGTCCTCGCGCCTGTGTTCCGTCAAAGACGGCGTGTTTGGCGCGATGTTTCAGTACCTGCGGGTATATTGCCTGCTCGGTGCGATGACGTTTGCGCTGATGACTGTCGGATTCGCACTGTTACAAATCGAATACGCGCTCTTGCTCTCACTCGTCGTGGCTCTCCTCGACGCGCTCCCCGTCATCGGTGTGGGAACTGTCCTGCTCCCGTGGGCGGCGGTGGAACTCGCGATGGGGAATCCCCGCCTTGCGGTGGGGTTGCTCATTCTGTGGGGCGTGAACGAGATCCTGCGTCAGATCATCGAACCGCGGCTGATCGGACGGTCGCTTGGGATCCATCCACTTCTTTCCCTGTTCTTATTGTATATCGGGTATGCGCTGTTCGGCATCCTCGGACTGTTTCTGCTCCCCGTCCTTGCGGCGACGGCTTGGGCAACCCTCAAAATGAAGAAAGGCGCACCCGCGGTCGGCGTTCAAACGAAATAAACAAAAAAACTCCGCCGTCCTCGGCGGAGTTTTTTGAGCCAATCAGACACGCTCTACTTTGCCCGAACGAAGGCAACGGGAGCAAACATAAACGGTGGTATGAGTACCGTTGACAACTGCCTTAACCTTACGGATATTGGGCTTCCATGTTCTGTTGGTCTTACGGTTAGAGTGAGATACATTGTGTCCGAAGACAACTCCCTTACCGCAGATGCTGCAATTAGCCATTTTGACACCTCCTAAAATCCTGCCCGAATGAGCAAAATTTTATATAACTTTATTTGTTATCATAAATTGACGAATTGTATTATACCATAACCAACGCAAAAAAGCAAGTCTTTTTTTGCATTTTTTCAAAAAAAGTTTTCTTTGTCATTTTCTCCGCCGACCTCCGGTAAAATGCTTGACACATCGGACAAACCGTGTTACAATAAAAGAAAAACACCGGAGGCACAAAGCATGATTATTCTGTCAGTCGTCTTAGGACTCGCCGTGCTGTTTTTCGTTGTCACACTGCTTGTCTATCGAATGGCGTTCTACTCCCCCAAGAAGCGTAAACCCGTCGATCCCGCTCTTTTGCCTCCGTCGGAAGATTTCGACTACCTTCGTGACACAATGAAAAAACTTGTGGAGGACATCACCGACACGCCGACGGAACTTTGCAGGATCAAGGCGTACGACGGCGCCTCCCTCGTCGGCCGTTACTATCACGCGGCAGACGGCGCACCGCTCGTTCTGTTCTTCCACGGCTACCGTTCTCAAGCGATCCACGACTGCGTCGGCGCGTTTCACGCCTTTCACGGCATGGGATTCAACATTCTTGCCGTAGATGAGCGTTCGCACGGCGAGAGCGACGGCACGGTGATCACCTTCGGTATCCGCGAACGGCACGACGCGAAATCGTGGGCGGAATTCGCCGAAGCGCGGTTCGGCGTTCCGATCTTCCTCTGCGGTCTTTCCATGGGCGCGGCGACCGTCCTTATGGCATCGGATCTCGATTTACCGAAATCGGTGGTCTGCATCATGGCGGACTGCCCCTTCTCCTCCCCGAAAGACATTCTCGTCAGCGTTTCTCACGCGAGGCACGTGCCGGCGTTTCTCTCCTATCCTCTCCTGAAACTCGGAGCAAAGATCTTCGGGAAATTCGATCTTGAAGAAGCATCCGCCGCCTCGTCGGTCGCAAATTCCGCTCTGCCGATCCTTCTGATTCACGGAAAAACGGACACTTTTGTTCCCTATTCGCACAGCGAAAAGATTTACGCCGCCGCTCCCTCGCACATCCGCTTTGAATCTTTCCCCAATGCCGATCACGGTATGAGTTATTTCAGCGACAGTTGCCGATACGAAAAACTCTTCGCGGAGTTCACCTCCGAGTGCCTTTCGGGACGCAACAACGGATGATGATTATTCGCAAACAAAAACTCCGCAAACAAAAAGAGCCGATTCCTCGGCTCTTTTTGTTTTTCATATCTCTATGATCGTCACACCGTTATTGCCTTTTCCGTAATACGCTTTGAGTTCCTCCTCATAGCGGCAATTCAAACTGCGTGATGCTTCGTCAAACATTCCGAAGTCTTCCCCTTGGATAAGGGTTTTGATCTTGAGTTTTTCCCGGTTCCGCATCAAATAACGTCTGACACTCTCCCTGATGACACCTCCTTGTCCGTGGCTTCCGTACCCGTGGATGAGTGTTACACAATGAAAGTTATCGCCTTTCCATTCGTTAATTTTCCATTCGAGTAGTTCAATCGCTTTCTCACGCGACAATTCGCTCAAATGAAAATCGAGTTCCGTGTATTGATTGTTTTTCATGATACTGTCACTCCCTCATCTGTCGGAATATCGGTTTCGTTTTCCGCCTCGGCAAACTCCTTGGCATCATTCTCATTCGTCTTTTTCTCCTCGTAAATGCTCATGACACGGATCTGTGCGATCGCGATGTTTACAAGGGCAACGAATCCGCCGAAGCAAAGCAGAATGTCAAGCACCATCAAGAAAAGACCGAGGAAGGGGACCTCGATGACCGAGCTTGTATTCCAAAGGGCGTGAAGGAGCATGGCAATGCCGAGTCCGGCAAGTGTTTTCGGACGGAATAGATCGCTGAATCGGTAGGGTTTATTGTCTTTGAACATTACGCAGAGTCCTGCAAAAATACCGGTGAAATAGTGATGACCGACAAGGAAGGACCAGCCTACGCGCACACGCATCACGTACATGGATTCGCTCACCACGTCCGTGATGCTTGAATAGAGAGGATTTCCGAGGAGATACTCAATGAACGCATCAAAATACGAAGTGAACGCATAGTGGAAGTTCTCAAGCATATCGAATCCCGCACCGACGGTAAAGCCGATAAGGATACCGGTGAGCGCCGTCTTGGGTTTCACCTTGGTAAGAATGATCACGACGATCGCCGCCTTGCACAGTTCCTCGCAAATCGGAG
>JAKSPH010000091.1 GCA_024404975.1 Clostridia bacterium
TCTCATAGGTGCCGAGTATCTGGATCAGTTCATCAAGAGTTTCCAAAACTTGCTTTTTTGTCATATAGACTTCGGTGTGTTCGCTTCCGATATATTCGGCAACCTGTTTGGCGTATTTAAGGTCGATCGCGTCTTTTTCCATTCCGATGGCAAAGGTTTTGATCGGTGTTTTGCTTTTCCTTTGAGCAACGGCACATACAAGTGAAGAATCAAGCCCTCCGGACAGCAAAAACCCTACTTTTGCATCTGCCACAAGACGCTTTTCAATTCCGCAGACGAGTTTATCGTGAATGTTTCGGCAAACCGCTTCAATACTGTCGCCTGTGTATTCTTTCGTTTCGTATATCTTGCAGTACGGTATGAATTCTCCGCCTTTGTAGTAGTGTCCCGGCGGGAACGGCATGACCGTTTCGCAAAGTCCGACAAGGTTCTTCGGCTCGCTCGCAAAGACGATCTCTCCCCCCTCCGCGTATCCGTAGTACAGAGGGCGGATGCCGATGGGATCGCGGGCGGCAATGAATTCTCCGGTTTCGGCATCGTAGAGGATCAGAGCGTACTCGGCATCGAGCATATCGAACATTCCGACACCGTACTCACGGTACATAGGCAGAAGGATCTCGCAGTCCGAACCGCTCACGAACGTGTATTTCTTTTTCAGTTCATCCCGGATTTTTTCAAAGCCGTAGATCTCGCCGTTGCAGACAAGGGCGCTGCCGTCGAGGGTGAACGGCTGCATTCCTTCGGGATGAAGTCCCATGATGGCAAGCCGGTGGAAACCGAGAATGCCGCGGCCGGTATCCAGGATCCGCGTATCGTCAGGCCCGCGGGAAACCGTTTTATCAAAACTCTGACGGAATCGGTCACCGGTGATGCCGCTGCCGCAGAAGCCCATAATTGAACACATATATATTACCTCAATTTCGAGAGGATCTCCCTCTCCGATTTATTATTCTACGTCCTGCAAAGCGTCGTACCCTTCTTCTCCGGTACGGACTTTGACGACGTTTTCCACGCGATATACGAAGATCTTACCGTCGCCGATATGACCGGTATAAAGCACTTTCTTCGCGGTTTCGATCACGGTGCGGACAGGAACCTTACTGACGACGATATCCAGGCGGATCTTCGGCAGAAGCGTGGGTTCAAGTTCAACACCGCGGTAGAATTCGCGTCTTCCTTTCTGAATGCCGCAGCCGAGAACGTGCGACATGGTCATTCCCGTGATGCCGACGTCAAGAAGTGCCTGCTTTAACGCTTCGAAGCGTGCTTCCTTGCAGACGATCTGAATCAGAGTGAACGGATGCGGGCGTCCCGTTTCTTCGGGAACGGTGAAATCGGTAACCGGAATCGCCGTTTCTGGCGCGACTGCGGGCAACGCATCGGCGGCGGGTTCTTCGGAGCAGACGGTGTCAGGCATCATAGTAAAGCCGGCATAGGCGGTGAGCAAACCGTGTTCGGTCGCATCAAGGCCTTCGATCTCCTCTTCTCTCGATACACGCAGACCGTTGGTCTTGCGGATCACGGTAAATGTGAGGATCATCATAACGGCGGCGTAGGTGCCGACCGAGAGTACGCCGAGCGCCTGCAAGCCGAGTTGTTTCAGAGATCCGGTATAGAACAGACCTTCAAGTCCGGCGGGGGCATCGGGGTTTGCGAAAAGACCGACGGCAAGAGTTCCCCAGATACCGTTCGCCATATGAACGCCGACGGCACCGACGGGATCGTCGATATGGAGTTTTGTGTCAAGCCCTTCCACGACGAACACGACGAGGACGCCGGAAACAAGTCCGACTGCCGTGGCGCCGAGAACGTCCATGGCATCGCATCCTGCCGTAATACCGACAAGACCGGCGAGAGAAGCGTTCAGACACATCGAAACGTCGGGTTTGCCGTTCTTCTTCCAAGTGTAGATCATCGCCGTGACCGTAGCGACGGAAGGAGCAACGGTCGTCGTGAGGAAAATGGCGGCGAGTTCGCTCACCGTAGTGGCGGCGGCACCGTTGAAACCGTACCAGCCGAGCCAGAGGATGAACACGCCGAGCGCACCGATCGTGATGTTATGACCGGGGATGGCGTTGACTTTGACGACCTTGCCGTCGGCGCCGTACTGATATTTTCCGAGTCTTGAGCCGAGAGCGACGGCACCGATCAGAGCGGCGATACCGCCGACCATATGGATGGCGGCAGAACCGGCATAGTCATGGAAGCCGAGGGCGGAAAGCCATCCGCCGCCCCAGATCCAATGTGCTTCGATCGGGTAGATGAAAAGCGAGATAACGGCGGAATAAATGCAATAGGAGGAAAACTTGGTTCTCTCCGCCATGGCGCCGGACACGATGGTCGCGGTCGTTGCGCAGAACACAAGGTTGAACACGAACGTCGACGCGTCCGTGAAGCCCTCTGCGGGACTTGCGATAAAATCTTTGAAATGGGTGAAAAGATCAAGATTCGGGATGCCGATCAGTCCGAAGAGGGCATCCTCTCCCATCATCAGAGTATAACCGAGAAGTGTAAAGACGACGGTGCCGATACAGAAGTCCATCAGGTTTTTCATCAGAATGTTTCCCGCGTTCTTCGCACGGGTAAAGCCGGTTTCCACCATTGCGAAACCTGCCTGCATCCAGAAAACGAGTGCGGCTCCGATCAAAAACCAAAATTCAACGGTCATAGTAACCTCTCTTTCTTTGTGTCATCTGACGCCGAACAGAAGATCGGCGTAGGTGGGAATCGGCCAATATTCTTCTGCCGTCAGCGGTTCCGCTTCGTCAAGCGCTAGACGCAGGACGTTCGTCTTTTCGATGAGTTCGTCGCGGACAAAGAACGCGGCGGTCTCGCTGTCGGCGATCGCGCGGAGGTTCGTCACGGAGTCCTCCAAAGAGGCGAGCGCCGCGGAACCTTCTTCCAGCAGAACGGAGAGTTTTTCGATCTTCACGCTCTCGTATTTCCCCGCAAAACCGGGGATGACCGAACGCTTCTTTGCCAGCGCGTCGGCAAGGAATACGAGATAGTCTTCGACGGCGGGCAGAAGGCTTTTTTCCGCCATGTCGATCATCGTCATCGCCTCGATGCCGACGGTCTTGACGTAATTCTCCATCGCGATCTCAAAGCGGGAACGGATCTCGGTTTCGCTCATGACGCCGTGCGATGTCAGAAGAGCGATCGCTTTCGGCTCGATCATGGCAGACTGAGCGTCGGGCGTGGTACGGAGGTTCGGCAAACCGCGTTTTTCGGTCGCCTCGGCGATCCATTTGTCGTCGTAGCCGTTTCCGTTGAAGATGATGCGTTTATGTTCTTTCACGGTATCGCGGATGAGCGTATGGACGGCGCTTTCAAAGTCTTTCGCTTTTTCAAGCGTGTCGGCATACACACGCAGGGATTCGGCAACCGCGGTGTTCAGAACGACGTTCGCTTCCGCGATACTTGCGGACGAGCCGAGCATACGGAATTCAAACTTGTTGCCGGTGAAGGCGAAGGGAGAGGTGCGGTTGCGGTCGGTGGTATCGCGGACGAACTTCGGCAGAACGACGGCGCCGAGTTTCATCACGGTCTTTTCCTTTCCTGCATAGGGCTTGTCTTTCTCGATCGCTTCGAGGACCGCGGAAAGTTCATCGCCGAGGAACATGGAAACGACGGCAGGGGGTGCTTCGTTTGCGCCAAGACGGTGATCGTTTCCCGCCGTGGCGACGGAGGCACGGAGCAAGCCCGCGTAATCGTCCACCGCACGGATCACGGCGCAGAGGAACAGAAGGAACTGTGCGTTCTCATACGGCGTTTCACCCGGGGTGAGAAGGTTTACGCCCGTATCGGTCGCCATCGACCAGTTGTTGTGTTTGCCCGAACCGTTGACACCGGCGAAGGGCTTTTCATGGAGAAGACATACCATACCGTGACGGCGGGCGATCTTCTGCATGAGTTCCATGGTGAGTTGGTTGTGGTCGGTCGCCACGTTGGTCGTGGAATAGATGGGGGCGAGTTCGTGCTGTGCGGGGGCGACTTCGTTATGCTCGGTTTTCGCGAGGATGCCGAGTTTCCAGAGTTCCTCGTTGAGTTCGGTCATAAACTCCTGTACGCGGGGTTTGATGACGCCGAAATAGTGATCGTCGAGTTCCTGACCTTTCGGGGGCTTTGCACCGAAGAGCGTTCTCCCGCAGAAGATGAGGTCGGGGCGTTTGTCGAACATCTCTTTGTCGACAAGGAAGTATTCCTGCTCCGGTCCGACCGACGTGCGCACGCACTTGACGTCGGAATTGCCGAAGAGTTTCAGAATACGCATCGCCTGTTTGTTCAGCGCCTGCATGGAACGGAGCAGAGGCGTTTTCTTATCGAGTGCTTCTCCGCTGTACGAGCAGAACGCCGTCGGAATGTAGAGCGTTTTATCTTTGATGAAGGCGTAGGACGTGGGATCCCATGCCGTATATCCTCTCGCCTCGAAGGTGGCGCGAAGTCCGCCGGAGGGGAAACTCGACGCATCCGGCTCGCCTTTGATGAGTTCTTTTCCGGAGAATTCCATGATCACGCCGCCGTCGGGGGACGGAGTGATGAAACTGTCGTGCTTCTCGGCGGTGATGCCGGTCATCGGCTGGAACCAATGCGTGAAGTGCGTCGCACCCATTTCGGTCGCCCAATCTTTCATGGCGGCGGCGACGGAATTTGCGACCTCACTCTCAAGGCCCTCTCCTTCGTCAATGGTCTTTTTCAGAGAAGCATCTACGGCGGAAGGCAGTTTTGCTTTCATCACTCTGTAGTCAAATACAAGGGAGCCGACCATTGCGGGAACTCTTTT
>JAKSPH010000092.1 GCA_024404975.1 Clostridia bacterium
CGACGTTCACGAGCCGATCATCGACCGCGAAACCTTTGAGCAAGTGCAGAAACTGACGCACAAGGTCAAGCAAAGGCATCTGAAGCACCCAGAGGACGAAAAGAGTCTTTTCACCAATCTTCTGTATTGCGCGGACTGCGGAAGCCGGATGTGGTTCCATATCAAGCGGAACTCCGTTCCTGTCAGACACTTCTTCTGCTCCAACTACAAGGGCATTCGCGGCACTTGCGACGATCACCACTATATCCGGGAGGATGCTCTGACCGAGATCGTTCTGTCCGAACTCCGTCGGTTGGCACAGTATCTGCAAAGCGATGAAGACGCCTTTGCGGAACTGCTCGAACAGAAGACCAATGCGGATATGATCGCCGAGCAGAAAGCGGCGGAAGCAAGTCTTGCGGCGGCGACAGCCCGCAACGCGGAAGTCCTGCGGATGTATGAGCGCGTCTATGAAGACAATGTCAACGGCAAGGTCAGCGACGAATGGTTCCTGCAACTCTCCCGCAAGTACGAAGACGAAAAAGCGGAACTGAAAAAGCAGATGTTTGAACTGACCGAAAAACTCAATCACCTCTCCGAAGCGAGAACCTCCAAGGATGGATTTCTTCGCGCGATCCGCTCGTTCCTGTCGGTACAGAAACTTACGCCGACGCTCCTGCACGAACTGATCGACCGCATCGAAGTCCGGTCGGTTCAAGGCAAGGGGAAACAGCGCACACAGGAGATCATCATCCATTATCGTTTCATCGGTGTCATCGACGTGCCTTACGTGCAGAGGATGCCTGTCGTCCTTGAAACCCGCCGTGGCGTCGCCATCGAGTACGTTCCGCAAACCACCACCGCTTAATAAACAAAAAAGAGCAGGCAAACCTGCTCAAACAAAACAATAAAAACTTGATTTCAAGCATAAAAAAGTATCGAGTGTCCATCCAAACCCTCAGGTCTATTATGAACACTCGATATGGTCTGAGTGACAAGACTTGAACTTGCGGCCTCTACCACCCCAAGGTAGCGCGCTACCAACTGCGCCACACCCAGATACGCAACGATAAAAAAACACAGGATTTCTTCAAAGCTTACCTATTATAGCACAGGCATTGCCGTTTGTCAAGGGGCTTTGCGAAAAAAATCAAAAAATGTATTTGAGGAATTCAGCGGAGAGTTGGAACGATGCGGAAGCCTGCTGAGCAGGAAACCGCGGGAGCAAGGCGGAGGCGGAAAAACGACGGTTTGCGAGAAGAAGGCGCGTAGAAAACGGGGGGGCGAACGCGCAAGGTCAAGAGCGTCTTCCGGCGGAGAACGGTCGCAAACAATCGCAAGACTGCCGTCCAAGGAAAGGCGCGAAGCGCCGATTTTCGGGCGGGAAATGGCACGGATTTCTTGGGGGTAATTCGTCGGGTTTTGGGGAAACTAACGCCGAGCGGGTGCGCTTTTGCCCCGCAAAGAAAGGTTGATTATGAAAAAATCGTTAAGCTATATTCTTGTGCTTTTGCTGATGCTCGGCGGGATCGCAACGCTGCCCGGCAGGGCGAGCGCGGCTTGCGCGGCAGACGTGGCTCCGGCGCCGATTGAAATCTGCTCGGCGGAGGCTGTGCCGACGGCGGGAAACGTCATTTCGCACACGGTCGTGCGGGGCGACACGATGTGGAAACTCGCCGTCCGTTACGAAGTCGGGCTTTCGGAAATCATTGCGGCAAACCCGCAGATCGCCGAGCCGCACTGGATCTATCCCGGTGACGTGCTGACGATTCCGCTCGGAGACGCTGACATTCTCTCGATGGAAAACGAGATCATCCGGCTCGTGAATATTGAGCGCACCTCGCGCGGGTTGAAACCGCTTTCCGCGAACTGGCAACTCTCCCGCGTGGCGCGTTACAAATCGCAGGACATGCACGACGCGGGGTACTTCGCGCACGAAAGTCCGCGGTACGGCTCGCCGTTCAATATGATGAAGAACTTTGGCATTTCCTACCGCACGGCAGGTGAAAACATCGCCAAGGGTTACACTTCCGCGCCGGCGGTCGTGGAAGGTTGGATGAACTCCCCCGGCCACCGTGCCAACATTCTGAACGCCTCGTTTACCGAGATCGGTGTCGGGTACGTTGCCGACGGCAGGTATTACACGCAGATGTTTATTGGGTGAAACCCGCCCGTATTTGAAAAAGTGACCTCCTTGTCATACACTGATATAGGGTGATATTCTTTGAACTCTGCCATTTTATCGGCGTTTGCCGCCACGGCTTTCACGTGGAGTTTAACGGCACTCGGCGCCGGTGTTGTCATATTTTTCAAAAACCCTCGTGAGAGAGTGATGAACGTGTGCCTCGGCTTTGCCTCCGGGGTAATGATCGCGGCAAGTTTCTGGTCGTTGCTTGCCCCGGCGATCTCGCTTGCCGAAGCTGAGTGCCGCAGTCCCGCCATCGTAACTGTCGGTGCGGGATTTCTCTGCGGAGCAGTCTTTATGTGGGCAACGGACAAAGCCGTGAATTTCACACGGCGAAAACTCGATTTGATGGACGACGCGGGGGAGCGGGTTCGCAGGATCCTTTTGCTGATCCTTTCGATCACCGTGCATAACATTCCCGAAGGTCTTGCCATCGGCGTGGCGTTCGGTGCGCTTTCCGGCACGGGGGAACCCGAAGCGCTTTGGGGAGCCGTCAGCATAGCGATCGGCATCGGTCTGCAAAACTTTCCCGAAGGGGCGGCGGTGGCGTTGCCTCTGCGGAGGGAAGGGTATTCGAGGCGAAAAAGTTTCTTCTTGGGGCAGGCATCGGGGCTTGTCGAACCTGTCGCGGGCGTGCTTGGCGCGATCGCGGTCGTTTACGTGAGATCGCTCTTGCCATTCGCTCTTTCATTCGCGGCGGGAGCTATGGTGCTGGTCGCCGTGCATGAACTGATCCCCGAATGTCAGGGCAACCGTGAGGCGGAACCCTATCTTGCCACGTTCGGAATCATAATCGGCTTTGCCGTCATGATGATCCTTGACGTTGCTCTGGGTTGACTTCTAAAGGCGAAAATCTGCTCGATTTTCGCCTTTTTTTCACGGCTCTTGATTTTTGCGTCCGTATGCGATACAATAATATCCGAAAGCGATTCTGCCAAAGGAGAGTTGACCGCGACAATACGTAACGGACGAGTACGGTGCCGATGCGGTGTGCGATTTCTGTGAGATCGCGGCTGACGGAACCGCTGTTTCTTCTGATAAATTCGGTTGCACAGGGTTTATGGACTGCCGGGGGGCTGAGAAACTGACTGTTACGCTCCCGCAAACAACGGCGGAAAAACCGAGTCACGGTCTTGCGTTTTACAACGCGGAGAAACGGTTGTTGCTGTTCATTCCCTCGCCGACCGGCGCGGAAACGGCAACCGTTGAGAGGGAGATTACCGTCCCTGAAAACGCGGCGTACTTCAAAGCGACCTATTTCAACTATTCCGAGCGGAAATCCCATAACTACGGCGAATTCCGGTGCGAGGTGGAATATCCCGAAGGATTCGCCCTTCCGCCTAAGAGAAACTATCAGGACGGCGTGATCTATTTCAGTCAGGAGATCAATCAGTCCCTCGACGTCTCCGATACGTCGGATATGAAGCAGACGACGGCGGCTCTGATGCTTCCAAAAACATACACCCCGGACGGAACGCCAACGAAAATGATCTTATATTTCCACGGCTATTCACATACGATTTACTACGGTCATTTGGGGCAAACGGCGAACTTTGCCAAGCAGAAAGAGAATTTCACCGAAAGGGGCTACGCCGTTCTTTGCTTCAACGGCGCGAGAGATAACGGGAAAAAGGGTGAGTTTCCGGGCGGCGGATTACCGCAGTTTGACAGAGCCGCGCAACAGTGCATAGAATACGTGCTGAATCATTATAACGTCGATAGCGGGATCTACGTTGTCGGCGGATCCGCGGGCGGTCTTGGCGCACTGACCTACGTGAGCAACTACGGCAGTGTTGAACAGACAAAGAACCGTTCCTTCGTGAAAGCGCTGATGCTCCTGTCCGGTTGGACGGATATTCGGGCGAACCCGTGGGCTTGCGGCGTCAGAAAATACTATGCCGAGTATCTCGGCGTTTCTCCGGACGGCGAATATCCTGCGGAACTCGATGCCATCAACCCGAACGCCATGACGGCGGAGCAACTCGCCGGAACGAACCTCGGCAAGATCCCGACTTACGCCTTTATGGGGGCAGGGGAGATCACCGAAACGGCGCATATTTGGTACGCCTTGCACGACTATATGAAAAAGGTGTCTACCCTGCGCAATTATCGGGGATTCCGAATCTTTGACGAATACGACCATAGCCAAATCGTATCGGGCGGTGTCCCTGCCGTGGATAACGCCGTGTGCGATTTCTTCGACGATCCGTCCGGCAGTTTCCTCTCCAACGCCACTTTTGAAAAGTAAATTAAACTGTACAAAAAAAGACCTTCGGGAGATGAAGTGAACCCAAGGCAATGGACACGAAATAAAAAGGCATTTCGTAGAATAG
>JAKSPH010000093.1 GCA_024404975.1 Clostridia bacterium
TCCTTCGTCAATGGTCTTTTTCAGTTAAGCATATACGGCGGAAGGCAGTTTTGCTTTCATCACTCTGTCGTCAAATACAAGGGAGCCGAACATTTCGGGAACTTTTTTTGTACTCATTTTTTTATCTCCTCATACATTTTTTCTTTCGTTTTGATCAGTTGCGTGACCGTGCGGTTGACCGGTGTCGGAATGCCGTATTTTTCGCCCAGCCGGACGACGGCACCGTTGATAAAATCAATCTCGGTCTTTCTGCAATTCAGTATATCCTGACACATGGACGCTTTTCCCGTGCGGAGTTTTTCACAGACGAGAAGCACCTCTTCTTTCGTTTCTTTTTCGGAGAACGTTTCTCCGTCCGCCCTCGCCACGGCAAGGGCTTCGTCAATCACGCTTTCCGCAAGCGCCCGGCATTCCTCGACGTCGGTAAGAACGCCGATCGTGCTTCCGAGGATCGCGGTGATGGGGTTTACCGTCAGATTGACGAACAGTTTTTTCCAGAGCAGGTGATTGACGTTTTCGCAGAAGCGGCAGTCGATCCCGCATTCTCCGAAATTCTTCGCCACGCGTTGTGCCAACGCGGTATTCCCCGCCGGAGAACCGATCTGCGTTTCTCCCACGCCCGAATGGTAGACTCTGCCGGGGGCGAGGACGACGGAATTGTGCTTGCTCGTACCGAGGAGGATCCGCTCACCGGGGACGAATTCGCGAAGGATCTCATAGTTGCCGAGTCCGTTCTGCAAGGAGAGAAGAACCGTGTTTTCCCCGATGATTCCGGCATTGGAAGCAAGTGCCGCGCGGCTGACGGTATCTTTTACGAAGAGGATCACGAGATCGAACGTATCGACGCTCTCTCCGCTCTTCTCTGCGCGGATCGTATAACAGTTTTCCGTACCGTCGGATTCCTGCAGAAATACGCCCGCCGCGCCTATGGCGGACACGACGGCGTCGGATGCGTCAAGCAGCGTTACTTCGTTCTCTCCCGATAGGAAACAGGCGTACAGGCACCCCATGGCACCCGCACCGATGATCGCAATTTTCATACGCACCTCACTTGATCTTCACGATCCAGCCTTCGGGGGCTTCGATCTTGCCGTGCTGAATATCAAGAAGCGTGTGATAGAGTTTCGCGATCACGGTATTCTCGAAATCGTCCATAGCGTAATGTACTTCTCTGCCGTGGTCGTCGATCGTTCCGACGGGGGAGATGACCGCCGCCGTGCCGCACAGACCGCATTCTGTGAATTCGCCGATCTCGGAAAGAGCGATCTTCCTTTCCTCGGTTTTCATTCCGAGGTAATGCTCGGCGACGTAGAGCAGAGAACGGCGGGTGATGGAAGGCAGGATGCTGTCGGATTTCGGTGTGACAAGCGTATTGTCTTTGGTGATGAAGATGACGTTCGCACCGCCGGTTTCTTCAAGATACGTACGCGTCGCGGCATCGAGATAGAGGTTTTCGTCATACCCCTTTTCATGTGCGTCCGTGATGGCGTAAAGGCTCATCGCGTAGTTCAGACCGGCTTTGATGTGTCCCGTTCCGTGCGGTGCGGCACGGTCGAAGTCCGAGATGCGGATGCGCAGCGGAGATACGCCGCCGTGGAAATAGGATCCCACGGGAGTGGCGAACACACGGAACTGAAATTCGCTCGCCGGTTTTACACCGATGACGGCGTTGGTTCCGAACACGTACGGACGGAGGTAGAGAGAACCGCCCGATGCCGCGTCGGGGATGTGTTTCTCGTTGGCAAGCACCACGCGCTTCACCGCGTCGAGGAACATCCCTTCGGGGAGGGTGGGCATTCTCATTCTGCGGCAGGAATCCGCAAGACGGGTTTCGTTGAGGTCGGGGCGGAAGCAGACGACGTGTCCGTCCTCCGTGCGGTACGCTTTCAGTCCTTCAAAACAGGTCTGCGCATACTGCAACACGCAGGCGGACTCGTTGAGGACGACGTTCGCGCGGCGGGTGAGTTTTCCCTTTTCCCATGCGCCGTCTTTATACTTGCAAACGAACCGTCTGCCGAGTTTATGATAACTGAATCCCTTGATTTCTTTCATAGTCAAATCCTTTCAAAATAAAAAAGGGCAAAGATCTTTCCGCTTGGGAAAGACGTCTTTGCCTTTCAAATTAACCTTCTAATAATAATGAAAAAAGCGCCATTGAAGCCACGTTGCTTCAAAGACGCCATTGCCTTGATGCTCATATTATACTCATGCCGATGGGGTTTGTCAAGCGTTTTTTCAATTTTTTTGAAAACACTTGACAAAAGGCAATTTCGGTGTTATAATTTTACCGTATTGAGCAATGGCGTTCATGCAGGCTGGGGAAGGTGTCCCTTGATGCAGAACGTTTTTTTGATTTAAAGGAGAAAAGAAATGGGATTCACAGCAGACGAAGTATTGCAATACGTTGCCGAAGAAGACGTGAAATTTATCCGTCTTGCTTTTTGCGACGTCTTCGGAAAACAGAAGAACATTTCCATTATGCCGGATGAATTGAACCGTGCGTTCTCGTCCGGAATCGCCATTGACGGCTCCGCCATCCGCGGGTTCAGCGACGCCGTTCATTCCGATTTGTTACTCAAACCCGATCCCGCTACGCTTTCGGTGCTTCCCTGGCGGCCGGATCACGGACGTGTCGTCCGCCTGTTCTGCAATATCGCCAAGCCCGACGGCGGCGTTTTCCTGCCCGACACGAGAGCATTGCTGATGAATGCCGTCCGTGAGGCAGCCGAAATGGGCGTTTCGTTCGCCTTCGGCTCGGAAATGGAATTCTACTTATTCAACAGAGATGAAAACGGCGAGCCGACGTCAGTTCCCTACGACCGCGCCGGCTATATGGACATCGCCCCCGACGACAAAGGGGAAAACGTCCGCAGAGAAGTCTGCCTGACCCTTGAACAGATGGGCATCCATCCGGAGAGTTCGCATCACGAGGAGGGACCGGGACAAAACGAGATCGACTTCCGTTTCTCCGAACCGCTCCGCGCGGCGGACGATGCCGT
Source organism: Clostridia bacterium (assembly GCA_024404975.1). Classification (GTDB taxonomy): domain Bacteria; phylum Bacillota; class Clostridia; order Oscillospirales; family CAG-272; genus UBA1740. Next base: position 3,000 of record JAKSPH010000093.1, read on the forward strand.
GACGTTCAAGACCGTCGTCAACACCGTGGCGGCACGTTGCGGACTGAACGCCGACTTCTCCCCCAAGCCTCTGCCCGACTGCGCCGGAAACGGTATGCATATCAACTTTTCCGTCAAGACTGCCGACGGCAGCGACGCGATGCCCTACGTCATTGCGGGCGTGCTTGACCATATCCGCGAAATGACGCTCTTCCTCAACGTTTCCGACCGTTCCTACCAAAGACTCGGCCAGCGGAAAGCGCCGAAATACATTTCCTGGTCGCGTGAGAATCGTTCGCAACTCATCCGTATTCCCGCGGCGGAGGGTGAATACAAGCGCGCGGAACTCCGCTCGCCCGATCCTCTGTGCAACCCCTACCTCGCTTACGCGCTTATGATCTATGCCGGACTCGACGGGATTCGGAAGAAGACACCGCTCCCCGACGCCGTGAACGAAAACCTCTTTGATCCTTCCTCCCCCGCGGTTTCGGGTCTGAAAACGCTTCCCCTCTCCCTCGGAAAGGCGAAGACGGAAGCGAACTGCGATTTTATCAGGCAACATATCCCCGCCGAATTGCTGAACGCTTATCTGACGATCTGATCGCGATCCCACAATTTTCAGAAAGGAGAGTGCCATGCCTGCTACAAGTTACCGTGTACTTCTGGTTTCTTCATCCGAAAAACTCAACGGGCATCTGCGCCCTCTTCTGTACGAACACTCCTGTGAATCGGTGGAGATCATAACCGATGCCTCAGGCGCAAGAAGAAAGATCCTCGAAAGCCCGTTTGACTTCGTGATCATCAACGCGCCTCTGCCCGATGAGTTCGGCACGAAACTCGCGCTTGACATCGGCAGTGAAACTTCGATGGGGGTTCTGCTCTTCGTGAGAGCCGAATCTTTTATGGAAACCAACAGCCGTCTGTCCCCGCTCGGCATTCTGACGCTTGCCAAACCGGCATCTTCCGCCTCCGTCATCCAATCGCTCTGCCTTTTGCAGGCGACGGTGGAAAGGCTGCGGAGAATGGAACGCCACACCGCAAATCTCGAAGAAAAAATGGAAGAGATCCGTCTTGTCAACCGTGCCAAGTGGCTTCTGATCGAAAAACTCGGCATGACGGAACCGTCGGCGCACCGGTATATCGAAAAAACGGCAATGGACCGTTGCGTGACAAAGCGTTCCGTCGCGCAGTCCATCATCAAAACCTATCAGACGTAATGAAGTAAATATTGACACTTCACACAAAGTGTGCTATACTCATTGATAATGACTTCCGAAAAGCCCCGAACGGGGCTTTTCGTTTGAATAAACGGCGAGGCATCGCCGCAAAAACGATGAAAAGAAGCGAATCATTGGTCTTATGAAAATCGATCATGGCACGGAAGAATTCCGCAGGATGACGGAAACGCCGGTTCTTCCGCTTGTGTTAAGTCTTTCCGTTCCGTCGGTGATCAGTACGCTGATCTCGACGATCTACAATCTGACGGACACGTTTTTC
>JAKSPH010000094.1 GCA_024404975.1 Clostridia bacterium
GAAGCCAACATCGGCGCACCCCAGGTTGCCTACAAAGAGACCATCCGCAAGAAGGTCGATCAGGAAACCAAGTATGCGCGTCAGTCCGGTGGTAAAGGTCAGTACGGTCACGTTAAGATCACTGTCGAACCCAACGAGACCGGCAAGGGCTATGAGTTCGTCAATGCCGTAACGGGCGGCGCAATTCCCAAGGAATACATTCCTGCTGTTGATGCCGGTATTCAGGGCGCAATGCAGGCAGGTGTCCTTGCAGGATACAACGTCGTTGACGTTAAGGTTACTCTGTATGATGGTTCTTACCACGAAGTCGACTCTTCCGAAATGGCATTCAAGATCGCCGGTTCTATGGCATTCAAGGATGCAATGAGAAAGGCAGACCCCGTTCTTACCGAACCTATCATGAAGGTTTCCGTTACCACCCCTGACGATTACATGGGTGATATCATCGGCGACCTGAACTCCCGCCGCGGACAGATCGACTCTATGGAGCAGCTCGCAGCAGGAACTCAGAGAATTTACGCATACGTACCTCTGGCTCAGATGTTCGGTTATGCGACCGCACTCCGTTCCAGATCTCAGGGCCGTGCCGTTTACGTCATGGAGCCTCACGGATTCCAGGATGTTCCCAAGAACATTCAGGATGAGATCATCAAGAGCCGCGCGAAATAATCCGAGGTTCTTACCATCCCGATTTTATAGCGGCGAAGCCGTTATGGAATACAAATAAAAAATAAAAAAATTTTAATACGGAGGATATTTATTATGGCAAAGGCAAAATTCGAAAGAACCAAACCCCATGTTAATATCGGTACTATCGGTCACGTTGACCACGGTAAGACCACTCTTACTGCAGCTATCACCAAGACCCTTTCTCTCAAGAACTCCAGCATCGATTTCCTCGCTTACGATCAGATCGATAACTGCCCCGAGGAAAAAGCTCGTGGTATCACAATCAACTCCCGTCACGTAGAGTATGAAACTGACAAACGTCACTACGCTCACGTTGACTGCCCGGGCCACGCTGACTACGTTAAGAACATGATCACCGGTGCTGCACAGATGGATGGTGCCATCCTCGTCGTAGCAGGTACCGATGGCCCTCTTGCACAGACCAGAGAGCACGTTCTTCTTGCCCGTCAGGTAGGCGTTCCCGCAATCGTTGTATTCATGAACAAAGTTGATATCGTCGACGACGTTGAACTTCTTGACCTCGTTGAAATGGAAATCAGAGACCTTCTTAACGAATACGACTTCCCCGGTGACGACATTCCGATCATTCGTGGATCTGCTCGTGTAGCTCTTGAATCCGCTAACAAGGATCCTGAAGCTGAAGAGTACAAGTGCATCTGGGAACTTATGGATGCCGTTGACTCTTACATCCCCACTCCCGATAGAAAAGCTGATCTTCCCTTCCTTATGCCTGTCGAGGACGTCTTCTCTATCTCCGGTCGTGGTACCGTTGCTACCGGCCGTGTAGAGCGTGGTACTGTTAAGATGGCTGATACCGTTGAAATCGTCGGTCTTAAGGAAGAAAAGACTCCTACCGTCATCACCGGTATCGAAATGTTCCACAAGATGATGGACTTCGCAGAAGCCGGCGATAACGTTGGTCTTCTTCTCCGTGGTATCGACAAGAAGGGTATCGAAAGAGGCCAGGTTCTTGCTAAACCCGGATCCATCCACCCCCACACCAAGTTCGTTGGTCAGGTTTACGTTCTTACCGAAAAAGAAGGCGGCCGTGCAAAGCCCTTCTTCTCCGGTTACAGACCTCAGTTCTACTTCAGAACTACCGACGTTACCGGTATCATCAACCTTCCTGAAGGCGTTGAAATGTGCCGTCCCGGCGATAACGTCAACATGATCGTTGAACTTATCGCTCCTGTTGCTTGCGAAAAGGGACTTCGTTTCGCTATTCGTGAAGGCGGCAGAACCGTTGGTTCGGGCGTCGTTTCCGACATCCAGGCTTAATTTTCAATAGAAATATTGATTTTTAACCGATAAGAAGCACCCCTGCGGGTTTCCGCAGGGGTGCTTTTTTGTTTGTTTCTCTCCGATATGTCATACAAACACGCCCGCCGTCATATCTTCTAATAAAAAGCCGGCGCACCGGCGTGAAAGGAAAACAGTATGGAGAAAAATGTTAAAGTGGAGATGTTGCCGCCGCAGTGCTTCGACGGAGCGGGGGAGTACGTTTTGCCGGACTATCAAGGGGACGTCAAACGCATTTTGTCGCAGGACGCGGTTTTCACACCGGCGGGGAAATTCATAAACGACGGAGATCTTGAAATTTCGGGAACGGTGAACTTCCGCGTTCTCTATCTCGACACCGACGGAAAACCCACCGCTGCTTCGTTCCCGCTCGACTTTGAGGCGACCGTTTCGCAAAAGACGGAGAATATGCAGGATGCCTTTCCGGAACTCGTTCTGACCGGCTATCAGATCCGCTCGGTCGGACCGCGCAAACTGTCCGCGAAGTACACCGTTTGTTTGATTGGTACAAAGCAGATCGGCATGGTCCCCACAGGCGTGGAGGGACTCTTCGAAAGTGAGAATACCGAGGTGCTGAAAAAGCCGATCTCCGAGCGCACGATACGCCACGGCACGTCGGATGAACGCGAGTTTGCCGAGGAAATGACACGGCTTGAAGAAATCGATCCCGAATCCGTGGAGGTTTTGCAGGCTTCCGGCAGTGTGGTCGTCGAGGAGAGCCAAGCCGAGGAAGACGGTATCCGCGTCCGCGGCAGGCTGATCCTTTCCGCCGTGATCTCAACGCCGGATCAACCGCCGTTTGTCATCGTCCGCGAGGTCCCGTTTGAGGAAGTGATCCCAATCGAGGATGGGTTGCCGGACGCGCAAACCACCGCGCGTGGCGTTCTGACTTCCGTCACAGCGAATGCCGGAGCGGGAGAGAACGGCGATTGCCTCATCACCGTGGATGCCATCGCGGAGTTTTCAGGGGAGGAGAACGGTAATCTCACGCACGACGTGCCGGTGGATGCCTACACCGTCGATTTCCCCTCTGACGTACAGACCATCGACTACGCATACGAAGAATTTTCGGGGTGCGTCGCTTGCCCCTTGACGCTCAAAGTGAGCGAAACGCCAAAAGACGAGGAAAGAACGGATCTTCGGCAGATCGTTTCGGCAACTTCCGCCGTGCGCATCAAGTCGCAAACGCCGACCGCCGACGGTGTGAAACTGACCGGTGAAGTGACCGTTTGTGCTGTCGGAAGCGTGATCGAAGGGGATGCGTTGCGTTTGGCGTCGAGAAAATTCGGCGCGGAATTCGAGCAAACTTTGAAAATGCCCCTCCGCGCAGAGGAGAAAACCAAACTTCAACTCGCGCTCACCCCCGTGAACACCTCGGTGATGATCGACGGCGATCTCCTCACCGCGAATGTGCTTTGTTCGCTTTCTGTGACGGCGGTCACGCCCAAAACCGTGTCTGTTTTCGCAGGGATCACCCGCCGTGAAACGGAAGGAAAGGAACCGCCCGTCCTCCGTGTCGTGTTCCCCGAAAAGGAAGATACGCTTTGGTCGCTCGGCAAGAAGTACCGCAAACCCATCGCCGCTTTGGCAGAGCAGAACGGTCTTACCGTCCCCGCCTCGGCAGGCGCGGATACTCCGCTCGGCGACCGCCCGATCTATATCTATTGATCCGCCCCGACGGTTCGCACCCATCCCGCCAATAAAGACTAACGGATTTACGGGCGTTTTCATAGGGATTTTTTCCACGCGCGAACAACAAAAAGCCCTCCGATAAACGCTTTTTACGGATTTCCAGAATGCAAATTCTTTGCAAACCGATAAAGCAGGTCTGTCCGATGTATATAAAAGAAAACGACGGGAACGTTTTGTTCCCGCCGTTTTTGGCTTTTTGTTTCGGTTCGTTTTCGTCGGCTACCGTACACGTGTACGCCGACGCTCCGAAAACCAACCGTCGCACGCGTCCTCTCTCCCTATGAAAGACGCCCTTTTTCGTTAGTCTTTTTCGTTTATCTCGTAAAACCGTCATAGATCAAGCCGTCGATGACTTCCGAAAACAGTTGACCTTTTATTTTTTGATCGGAACTTGCATATTGCGGACGACGATCTGACCGCCGAAGCCCTCTTCAAAGTACGGTTCTTCGGTCAGCACCGTTCCGCCTTTCGGAGGAACGTGCAGGAAACGCCGAGTTCGTAGGCATCACGGATCGCGCGGCGCATCACAGGACCGGCATCCTCTTTGTCGCAAACGTAGGCGGCATCCTTTTTCAAGAGTTCGGGTGTGTCATACGCGGCACATAATACAGTGGTCATAAAGGGACTCCTTCTGAATTTGCTTTTCATACGGATTACAGGTCAAACTCATCTTTGCGGTCAGCGAAAAACTCGGCGTAGATCTTTATGTTTTCAAGTTCACGCCACGGCTTGACAGCAC
>JAKSPH010000095.1 GCA_024404975.1 Clostridia bacterium
CGCACAAAGAAGGATCTTGCCGAGGTTCGTTTTGAGAAGGTTTTCAAACACAAGGAACAGAACCCCCGCAAAGAGGAAGCCGAACAGATACCCTCCGGTCGAGCCGAAGAGGATTCCGAAACCGCCCCGCATTCCCGAAAAAACAGGCAAGCCGAGCGCGCCGAGCGACAGATAGAGTGCCACGGAAACGGTACCCCATTTCCCGCCGAGGAACAAAAGCGCGAAGAATACGGCAAACGTCTGCAAGGTCACGGGGACGGCGGGGAGCGGTACCGTGATCCACGCGCAAACACACATAAGGGCTGTCATCAATGCTGTTTCACAGAGAAGAAGAACTTTTTTGTTTTTCATAGTAAACCTCCGTCACTGATTTGGTTTACATTATAACACATCGCGCGGGATTTGTCAAGAAAAAAAGTCGGCTCGGAAAACGAGCCGACGGTCGGTGGATTGTTTTCAGATCAGAATTCCCTGCAAATGATCCGTTTCGTGCTGGATGATCTGCGCCGTGAAGCCGCGGAACGTTTTTTCTTCCGCGCGGAAAGCACGGTCGCGGTATTTCACGCGGACGGTGTCGTAGCGCACGCAGGGGCGTTCGCCGGGGAGCGAGAGGCATCCTTCGGCGGTTTCGTACCGTCCCGATTTCGCGACGCTCACGGGATTGTACATGACGACGGGAAAGGCACCGTCGAAAAAGACGATCGCCGCGACGTCCGAGCCGATCATATTCGCCGCAAGCCCCACGCAGGAATCGCGATGGGCAAGAAGCGTTGCGACAAGATCCTCACCGACGGCGGTATCTTCCGCGGTGGCAGGTTTGGCTTTTCTGCTCAGAAAGAGCGTATCTTTGACAATGGATCTCTCCATGTGGGTTCCTCACTTTTTCGTTTCGCTCGGATCGGGGTTTGCGAAACAGTAACGGCGTTCTTCGGTAAGCACGTTCCCCGCGGTTCCGCAGATCCCCTCTGCCCTGCCGTCTGCGACGACGTAGTGTTCCGTCAGCGTGATGCCGACCGAGGAAAACGCATTGATAAGCGTTGCCGTGGTGCAGATGTCCTCTTTCGAAGGTCTTGGCAATCCGGAGGGGTGGTTATGGGCGATTATGACACTCGAAGCGTGCTTGCGCGTTGCGATCTCAAGAAAACGGCGGACGGTCACGTTGGACGAATTCACCGAACCGCGCGCGACACATTCCACGCCGAGCAGAACGCCTGTGGAATCCGTCATCGCCATGTACACGCACTCCACGGGTTCGGGAGAGAGCAAGGCGACGAGCGTGTCGGCAAGTTCCCTGTCCGTGTAGCGGTTGCCGGGGATCACGGTTTCCGTATGGGTTCGCGTTTGGATCGCGCTGATGAGTTTTAAGTATACGGCGGCATTCCGTCCGACTTCCGGCATGGAAGCGAGGGTTTCGCCGTCGGCGGAAAGGACACGTTCCACCGTGCGGAAACGGTCGAGCAACGCGCGCACGGCGGCAGCACGGTGTTCGTTATCCTTAATGGGGTAGACGAGAAAACCGTCGAGGGTTTCCTCCTGCGTTTTGAAAAACGGATTTTCGGATTCGATCAAATTACGGGATCTCCTTCGCCGCTGACGTCGGCACTCTGATAGAATTTGGATAATGCGGGATATTGGTGGAAGGATCTTTCTGTATGCGAGATCAAGCCGAGCGCCTGTCTGCCGCAGATCAGGAAGTGTTCCGCTAAGGCGATACCGGCGCACTCCATCGCGCTTTTCAGCAGACACTGCGCCGCGCGGTCACCTTCCGACGGAAACAGAGGTCCGCGGGGGTGATTGTGCGCGATCATTACAACGGCGGCATCGGACAAGAGGGCTTTTTCAATAAAGGGAACCGGACGAAGGCAGGACGATGAAAAGTCCGTGTCCGCGATCTTTTCCACGCCGAGGAAACTCATTTTGTTGTCCAGAAGGACCATGACAGTTTCGGCTTCCGTCTTACCGTCGAAGTAACGGAGAAAATAGTCTTTCGCCGTTCTGTAATCGTCAAAGCAAGGGGAATCGTCCTTCAAAAGCAAACAATCGTTTGCATATTCCGCAAATTCTGCGAGAAATTCGGCTGTCTTTTTGCCGACGCCCTCGACTTCGGACAGTTCATCCACACTCGCGGAGAACACGCCGGAGAGGGTTTTGAACCTTGCCATCAGACGGTGAGCGATGGGGTTGGTATCCTGATACGGGATGACGGTATAGAGGAGCATTTCAAGCAGTTCGTGGCTTTCAAATGCCGATGCGCCAAGACGCAAAAACTTCGTTCGCATACGGTCCCTGTGACCTTGATGAACGGTCGATGTTTCTCCGTGCATGGCACGTCCTCCCTGTCAGATAGTCCACGTGGGTTCTTTTGAATAGCGGCCGACGTCCGCCTCGATCGAAGTGTTTTCGGGGTTCACGACCGCGGGATCCATGACGACCTCGCCGATGGAATCCGCCTTGATCGTTCCCGCTTCGGGGTTATAGACACTGACGATATTGCCGATGACCGTGGCATCTACCGTGGATTTCTCGAACGCGAGATCCGTGTTCATCAATCGGCAATTGATCAATTTGAGTCCTTCAATATAGCAAAGTCCCTGCAAACTGTTGACTGTGCAGTTTTCGAGGGTGATGTTCTTGGAATTCCAGCCGAGGTACTCGCTGAAAATGATACTGTCCTTGACGTACACGTTTTCGCAGTTCCAGAAGGCGTCTTTCGTCACAAGTTCGGAATCCGTGATCTCGATGTTTTTCACGCCGTCGAGAACGTAATTGCCCTTATGCTTCCAATGGCTGATTCTGACGTTCTCGCTGTTCATAAGAAAGTACTCGCCGACGGACGATACGCGGTCAAGTTTTACGTTCTTGCAATGCCAGAGGGATTCCTGTGCGACGGGGATCGCAACGTCGGTGAGGGTGACGTCCTCACAACGGCGCAGGCATTTCGGTGCCGCTACCGTACCGCCGCGGACAGTCAGATTCTTGACGTACCATAGTCCGGCGCGTGCCGCGTCAAACATCGTGCAGTCGGTCAGCGTAACGTTTTCCGAATACCAAACGGGATAGCGTCCGCGGAAGAAGCAACGCTCGAATTCCATATTCCGGCATTCTTTGACAGGAGATTCGCCGAAATCGAACACGGTATCGCTCACGTGTACGTTTTCTTCCTTGTACAGGGCCCGCTCTTCTTTGAAATACTCTTGGGTTATGTTTTTCATAGGTTCTCCGAATTTATGTTTTTTAGTTTTTCTTCCATGAGATCGCTTTTTTATGTCGGAACTGAAAAGAAAAAAACCTCGGTGGGCAACCAAGGGAGTCATAAAAGCGGGATACGGGGGAGTTCGATGATCGAATCGCCGTTTTCGGTCGTTTCGCTCGTTTCGATAATGTCTGCCGCAGAAATCTCAATCGTCTCGATTTGCGCGGGAACGAATGTTTCTTTCATGCTCTGCTCCGTTTTTTATTATTGTAGCATATTTCTCCGGGATTTGCAAGTGTTTTCTTTCGGGAACGGTGAATTTTATTGACATTGCCTATCGGGTTTGGTATTATGATTTCAAATGAATTACCGCGGGTACCGTACACCACCTGCAGTCAGGAGAACGAATTATGGAACGATTCGACGTGCTTGTCGTCGGCGGAGGAACCGCCGGTATTATTGCCGCTTTGCAGGCATCCAGAGCCGGCGCAAAAACGCTTCTCGTTGAAAAAAACGAGATTCTCGGCGGTACGATCTTCAATTCAAACATCAAGATCCCGGGACTGTTTCACGCTTGGGAAAAACAGGTGATCGCCGGCATCGGGTGGGAACTGGTCGAAAAAACCGTGAAGGAAGGAAACGGGGTTTTCCCCGATTTTGAACATCCCTGCCCTCACCTGAGGAAACACCGGTTACAGCAGGTCGAGATCAACACGGCACTCTTCTCGATGATCGCTGAAGAAGAATTGAGGAAGGCGGGTTGTGCGATTTTGCTCGACACGATGGTCGGCGCGATCCGCGACGGAGAAGAAAAAGAGATCACCCTTTGCGGAAAAGAGGGGCTTTCCGTCATTTCAGCGGCGGTAATCGTGGATTGCACAGGAGATGCCAATGTGATCCGTATGGCGAACTTCCCCGTAGAACGGAGCGAAGAGATCCAACCCGGAACTTACGTCTGCAATCTTGACGGATACGATTCCGACACTCTCGACATGGACGAAATCGCCCGTGCCTACGGCGCGGAAGTCGCGGCAGGCAGGTTGCGTTACACGGATATCAGTTGGAACGCCGAGAGTTTCTCCCCCGGCTGGATCCGCCATTTCGGACAAAACGCCAATCACGTGGACTGCCGCGGCATTGATCCGGAAACAAGCGCGGGAAGAACGGAAATCGCCGCTTCCGGTCGGCAGATCCCCGTTTTCTTCACCGTTTACGGGAGGTGCG
>JAKSPH010000096.1 GCA_024404975.1 Clostridia bacterium
ATTTGCGTATCGTGTCTAATTCACGTCCGGGTGGGTTAGTGGTTTTGTGAATAAACGTGAACCCGCCGGTCTGATCACAAGGACGGCAGGATCGGACTCCCGAAATAACGAAATTTCACTTTCGGAGGAGGGATTCCGGTTTCTCGATGAAAAGCGAAAAGTCTTTCGTGCCATCGACCGTCAACTTTTTGAGGGGTTTGACGACGAAGAAGCGGAAATATATTTGCGTTGTCTTGCCAAAATGCAGGAGAACATGACGAAAATCAAACAAGAAACAGGAAAAGAAGAACTATGAAACGTTGGTACCCCTATATAAAGCCCTATTTACCGTACTTTATTCTGGGTCCGATATGCATGATCATCGAAGTTGTCGGTGAAATTTTCATGCCGTCGCTCCTTGCCACGGTCATCAACGACGCAAGCGCGGGCACACTTACCGTAGGAACGAGTCTTGGCGTTATGGGATTGATGATCGGCCTTGCCCTTGTTATGATGTGGGGCGGTATCGGAGGCGCTTGGTTCGGATCCAAGGCATCTGTCAACTTTGCCGCTGACCTTCGCCGTGACGTGTATGCAAAGATCCAGGATTATTCTTTCAATAATATTGATAAGTTTTCGACCGGATCTCTCGTTACGAGATTAACGAACGACGTCACCCAACTTCAGAACTTCGTCATGATGCTTTTGCGTATGGCTCTCCGTGCGCCAGGTATGCTCATCGGCGGTCTGATCATGGCGATCATCAAAAAGCCCTCGCTTTCCTTGGTGTTTGCCGTATCCATTCCGCTGCTTCTGATTTGCATACTCGGAATCATCTCCGTCGGTTTCCCCCGATTCGCAAAGATGCAGACCAGGATCGATGCTTTGAACTCCACAGTCCGTGAGAACGTTACCAATGTTCGTGTCGTAAAATCCTTTGTCCGTCAGGACTTGGAAACAGAGAAGTTCTCGACCGCGAACGGCAACTTGAAGGAAGCCGGAATGTCCGCGATGCGCGTGATGATCTTCATCATGCCCGTCATGAACCTCTTTATGTACGGCGCGACAATCGCAACGATCTGGTTCGGTCACAAATTGGTCTTTGAAGGAATGCCCGTCGGCGATCTCTCCGCTTTCATCACCTACGTTACCATGATCCTCTCCTCTTTGATGATGGTAACTCTGCTCTTTATGACGTCCTCCCGTGCGATGGCTTCCGGAAAACGTATCTGCGAAGTACTTGACGAGAAGATCGACATCGAGAACTCCCTCAACGCGGATCCCGAACTCACCGTACAGAACGGTTCCGTTGAATTCAAAAACGTATGCTTCCGTTACTTCAAGAACAATGAGAACGAAGTACGCGACCACATTGATCTGAAAATCGAGGCAGGGCAGACCGTCGGTATCATCGGTTCGACCGGTTGCGGAAAAACTACGCTTGTGTCGTTGATCCCGCGTCTTTACGATGCAGACGGCGGCGAAGTGCTGATCGACGGCAAAAACGTAAAAGAATACACATTGCACAACCTTCGTGAAGGTGTCGGCATGGTACTTCAGAAGAACGTTCTGTTCGCGGGAACCATTTCCGAAAACCTCCGTTGGGGCAATGAGAATGCAACGGACGAAGAAGTTATTCACGCATCGAATGCTGCTGCGGCAGATAAGTTTATCACTTCTTTCAAAGACGGATACGATACCGCGCTCGATAAGGGCGGTTCCAACGTTTCCGGCGGTCAGAAACAACGTCTTTGCATTGCGAGAGCATTGCTGAAAAAGCCGAAGATCCTGATTCTTGATGACTCTACAAGTGCGGTTGATACCGCAACGGAGCGTCAGATCCGCGAAGCGCTGACAAACGATCTCAAAGATACGACGAAACTCATTATCGCACAGCGTATTTCTTCCGTAAAAGATGCGGATATGATCGTCGTTATGGATGACGGCAAGATCACCGGCATCGGAAATCACGAACAACTCCTTCAGTCCAACGAAGAATACAAAGAGATCTACTATTCTCAGATGGACAAAGAAGAGAAGAAGGAGGAGGCATAAGTCATGGCAAGAACACTTGAACAACTCCAAAAGCAGTATAACAGTACGTCCCACGATAAGATCATGCCTCGTCGCGGTCCCGGCGGTCCCAGAGCTAAAGGAAAACCGAAAAACCTGAAGGGAACCGTAAAACGCCTTCTTTCCTACGTAGGAAAGTACAAATTCCGTCTGTTCCTCGTATTCTTCTGTATGTTGCTGACGACGGCAACCTCCTTGATCGGCGGTTTCCTTGTCGCTCCCATCATCAACCGTCTTTCTCCCGTTGCGGGAAATATGAGCCGTGCGGAAGAAATTGCCGACGGCGCGATCCGCGCCATCACGGAGATTCCGTGGGTGGCTTCCGCAATGGAATCAAAACTCGGTGAAGTCAGTATCTACGTCCTTTGCGCGATCCTCCTTCTTGCATTCGTTTATCTCGTTTCCGTTGCTTGTTCCTATGTGGAAGCGCGTCTTATGCTGAGTGTTTCTCAAAACTCCATCGAAGCGATCCGCCGCGATCTGTTCACCAAACTTCAAGGACTTCCTGTGCGTTATTTCGACAGTAACCCCACCGGTGAAGTTATGTCCCGTTTTACGAACGATATTGATAACATCGACGTCATGCTCAACAACAGTCTGACTTCGATCGTGAGCGGTATCATCAGCATTTCGGGTACTCTGGTCTTTATGATCACGACGAATATTTGGCTTACCCTGATCACTCTTCTTTTTATCCCCGTTTACATCTTCGGCGGCGGCGTTCTCGGTAAGAAGAGTTCCAAGTATTACGGCGCACAACAAGCCGCGATCGGTGCCGTTAACGGTTACATGGAGGAAACGGTTTCCGGTCAGAAGGTTGTCAAGGTCTTCAACCACGAAGAAACCTGTATTGAAGAATTCGGAATTCTCAATGAAGAACTCCGCGAAAAACAATTCGGCGCACAGTTCTGGGGCGGTATTATGGGACCTGTTATGGGAAACACGAGCCAAGTCAGTTACGCGATTACCGTCGGTGTCGGCGGCGTTCTTATCGTGTCGAATGCATTGAGTTTCGGCGCGTTGACCGTCTTTGCCGGATATTCCCGCAGATTCTCCATGCCCATCAACCAGATCTCCATGCAGATGGCGACCATCTTTGCCGCTCTTGCCGGAGCGGAGCGTGTGTTTGCCGTCATGGATGAATCTCCCGAAGTTCCCGACACCGCAGAAGCCAAGGAAACGCCAATCGTCGGCGACGTCGTGCTGAACAACGTAACCTTCGGCTACTTGCCGGAAAAGACCATCCTTCACGATATTTCGCTTTACGCCCATCCCGGTCAGAAGATCGCGTTCGTCGGTTCTACCGGCGCGGGTAAAACGACTGTCACAAACCTGCTGAACCGTTTCTACGACGTCGAGCAGGGAACCATTACGATCGACGGTATTCCTCTGAAAGATTACAAGCGTGATTTCCTCCGTGAGAACATTGCCATGGTATTGCAGGACACGCACCTCTTTACCGGCACGGTGATGGAAAATATCCGTTACGGCAGACTTTCCGCTACGGATGAAGAAGTCATTGAAGCCGCAAAGACCGCTTCCGCACACAGTTTCATCATGAGATTGGAACACGGTTACGATACCGTGCTTGAAGGCGACGGCGCGAATCTCTCGCAAGGTCAGCGTCAGTTGCTCAACATTGCAAGAGCGGCGATTTCCAAAGCACCGATCCTTGTTCTTGACGAAGCCACTTCCTCTGTCGATACCAGAACGGAACGTCATATCGAACACGGTATGGACAGACTGATGAAGAATAGAACGACTTTTGTCATTGCACACCGTCTGTCTACCGTCAGAAATGCGAACGCCATTATGGTTCTCGAAAAGGGAAATATCATCGAGCGCGGTACGCATGAAGAACTCCTGGCGCAAAAGGGAAGATATTACGAACTCTATACCGGCGTCAAAGAACTCGACTGATAAAAAGCAAACCGGGATTTCTTTCGAGATCCCGGTTTGTTATTAAAAAAGAAGATCGGTACCCCGATCTTCTTTTTTTTTTTACGGATTAAATGGAACCTACGATGTAGGGAGCCATATCGGCTCTTTCTTCCTCTTCCTTGCGTTTTTCTTCTGCAATCTCGGCATCGCGAGCGGCTTTTTCAGCGGCGCGGGCTTCAGCTGCAGCAGCCTTTTCAGCTTCTTCAGTCAAAGCGCGGATGGAGAGAGCGAGTTTTCTGTTCTCGTCGTCGATCTCGATGATCTTCACGTCAACTACGTCGCCTACTTTAAGAACGTCAGCAGGGGAGTTGATGCGTTGAGTGGAGATTCTCGAAATGTGGATAAGACCGTCAACGTCGGGATATACTTCAGCAAACGCACCGAAACTCATCAGTTTGACAATACGAACAGAGGCCAC
>JAKSPH010000097.1 GCA_024404975.1 Clostridia bacterium
GGACCTTTGCTTTTTTTCGGCTGAATGAAGTTTTTTTCAAAAAACCCTTGACTTTTTGATACGTTGCGGGTATAATAAATAGCGTTCCGCGATGCACCCTTAGCTCAGCTGGTAGAGCAACTGACTCTTAATCAGTGGGTCCAGGGTTCGAATCCCTGAGGGCGCACCAATAAAAAGGCATCCGCTACGGATGCCTTTTTTTGATGAGCCCGACGGGATTTGAACGGATTTCTGCGAAATCCCGGTTCGAATTGCTTGAAAACGGTCGTTTTGCGCGCCGATCGCAGATCGCCTTCAAAATTCCTCGTTTTCTGCGCGCCGCTTCGTCGAAAACTCTCCGCCGGAGAGTATTTCTCCTCGCTACCGGTTCGGGCGCACCGGAAAATTCAAAAAGGCGGGATGCTCTGCCTCAATCGGTTCGAGTAAAGGCTCATTGGGAAGCAAGAAAGATTGCTTGATAGCGCGGTGCGATCTCCGTTCGATCGTTTCCGTTTCGGACGCAGAGATAAAAAAGAGAAAAAGTTTTTCTCAAGGATTGATTTTAATGGGCGAATATGATATACTATGGATAACAGATGACGAAAGGATGTACAACGATGAAAGTAACGAAAGAAACCCTTATCGGTGACGTATTGGATTTCAATACCGAAACCGCACAGTTCTTCTTTGAGATCGGTATGCACTGCCTCGGTTGCCCTCATTCGAGAGGCGAATCCATCGAGGATGCCTGCGCCGTTCACGGAACGAATGCGGATGAACTCGTAGAAAAGATCAACGCGTTTTTGGCTGACAAATGAAAAACGGAAATCTTGACGGCAGACTCCTCTCTGCGGCAGGATTCGTGAGGCAGGGAGCGGTGTTTGCCGATATCGGCACAGATCACGCATACCTGCCTCTCTTTCTTTTGAACGAGGGAAGGATCACCCGCGCGGCGTGTGCGGATAGCGCCGCAGCACCGTCGCAGCACGCCGTTGCCCACGCGAAGAACTCGCCGTATTACGAAAAAATGTCCTTTCATCTGACGAACGGTTTGCACGGACTTGACGGGCAGGGAATCACCGATATCGCCGTCTGCGGAATGGGCGGGGAACTCATCCGCGATATTCTCTCGGCGGCACCCTGGATCAAAAACGGGGACGTCCGTCTGATCCTCCAGCCGATGTCCAAACAGGAAACCCTGCGCCGCTGGCTTTGTGAAAACGGCTTTGCCTTGAGCGGGGAAGCCTACTCCTTTGCGGACGGAAAATACTATCTGACGATACTTGCCGGATATACCGGCGAACCCCGCACCTTGACCGAAGAAGAAGCGCTGATGGGTTCGGCAACGAAGGAACGGTTGCGGAAC
This sequence comes from Clostridia bacterium, assembly GCA_024404975.1. Taxonomy (GTDB): domain Bacteria; phylum Bacillota; class Clostridia; order Oscillospirales; family CAG-272; genus UBA1740. The sequence goes on from JAKSPH010000097.1 coordinate 1,346, forward strand.
GATACCGCCGCTTTCGGCTACTTTACAAGAAAACGAAACGCCCTCGTCAAAGCCGTTACCGGCAAGAACACGTCCGGAGAGAACGACTGCTCCGAGAAACGGTTGCTTGCCGCGCTCGACAACGCCTTTCCCGATTTGGCGGGAAGAAAGGACTTGCTATGACCGTAAAAGAACTGTATGCGAGAATGACCGCACGTATCCCGGAATCTCTGCGTGAGAGTTGGGACAACGACGGAATCATGTGCGCCCCCGACCTCTCGGCGGACGTGCATCGGGTACTTCTCTCACTTGACGTGACCGAGGAAGTCGTGGACTATGCCATCGAAAACGATTTCGATCTCATCATCTCCCATCATCCCTTGATCTTCCGTCCGTTGGCGGCATTCTCGGAGGACAACCCCTGCGGAAGAAAACTTCTCAAACTGTCGTCGAACGGTATTACCGTCTTTTCCTTCCACACCCGTGCCGATAAGGTGGACGGCGGTGTGAACGACCTGCTCGCCGACACCCTCGACCTTCACAACGTAGAGAAATTCGGAGAAGGCGATCTCGGCAGGATCGGTGAACTCGACGAGGAGATCACGCTTGACGATTTCGCGATGCTCGCGCGGGAAGCGCTCGGCGCGCCTGCCGTTCTGGTCGCCGACGGATTCAATCCGGTACATAAAGTTGCCGTCGTGGGCGGTGACGGAAAAGATTTCATCGCCGATGCCCTCGCCGCGGGCGCGGACACCTTCCTCTCCGGCAGACTGTCGTACAATACGATGGCGGAAGCGGGAGAACTTGGCATCAACCTGATCGAGGCGGGACATTACTACACCGAGTGCAGGATCACGGAATTCTTCCTCGGCCTTGTGTCAAGATTCGTCCCCGACGCGTTTATCGAAGTCGCGGATTCCAACCTGCTTCGCATGATCAACTAAACGTAAACAAAACATTACAAAAAGGACTTTTCTTTCGGGAGAGGTTCTTTTTCGTATAATTCGGAAAAGAACGGAAAGACTATGGTTGAAACTCATAAAAAAGGAGAATATGCCGTGCTTTTTCATAAACCCGAAAAAAAGAAATTCCGCCCGTTCCTTACGCTGACGGTGGCGACGCTCTGCACCGTCGGTGCCTGCAGTATCGGCGCGACCGTGAAGCGTAAGATGAGCCGCGTCGGCGAATGTGTCAAAAAACTCTGCCGTCCGAAGGGCAAAGAGGTCTGTCCCTGCGAGGACAACTGACAAAAAGAGAAGAACGTCTTTGCGGGCGGGTTTCATAGGGAATGTTTCCGCGTGTCCTCTCTCCCCTATGAAAGTCGCCCTTTTGCGCGTTCTTCTTTTCTTTTTCGTTTTCTATTGACTTTCCGGTACGATTGTGTTAAACTGTATTCAGCCTGAAACCATACGCCATCAAGCAGGGAAAGTGCGGTGAGATTCCGCGACAACAGCCATTACCGTGATCGGTCAAACCGCGAGACGGAATGCCTGCCGTATGGGATTTTGGACGTCATTCCTCGGGCAAAGAAGGAATTTCCAAAGCAGTGGCAAACGCTGTGGGATAAAACTGTCTTGGGGTGAGTTTTATCCTTTTTTCTTTTCCAAGGGATGTTTCAAAAAAAGAAACGGAGAAAAATTATGAAACATCATGCACTCGCAAAAATCTTCACACTCGTACTCGTTCTCTCTCTCGTTCTGACCGCCTTCGTTGGTTGCGGCAAGCAGCCCGCGCCCGAAGTCGGTGCAACCGCCACGGTCATCGTGGAGGACGGAAAAACCTACACGGTTCCGCTTGCCGAAGTAAACGGAAGCAACCTTTTCGCCGTGCTGGACTATCTGAAAGAAAAACAGGGACTTACTTATGAAGCCGCTTCCGGATTCATCAGTGCCGTTGACGGCCTTGCGCAGGACGCTGCCGCAGGAAAGTACATTTATTTATACACGTCGGTCGAGGAAGACTTTGACGTTTCCGCCTATGCGATGACCAAGACGGTCGGCGATAAAACGCTGACGTCCTCCGGCGTCGGCGCTGCCGAAATGCACGTAACCGACGGTGCGGTCATTTACATCGGAACGATCATCTGGTCATGAAAAATACGGAGGAACAAGTGGGATCCCCACGCCGCCGGAGCGATAAACTCGTTCGCAAAGTTGCCTTGATCGGCATCGCCGCCGCGACGATAGAATGCGGCAAACTCGCCCTCGCGGCGATCCCCAACGTGGAAGTTGTTACCCTCCTCATCGCCCTGTACGGGTACGTATTCGGCGTGTGGGGCGTTGTCGCCTCGCTCGTTTTCGTGTCGATCGAGCCGATGATCTGGGGTGTCAACACTTGGGTGATCACCTATTATCTCTATTGGCCGCTCGTGGCTGCCGTCTTTTGGGGACTGTCCCGCCTCCGCGTGAAAAACCGCTTCGTCCTCACGGGCGCGGCGCTTATGCTTGTCGCGTGGTTCGGGGTGCTTTCGTCCCTTGTGGACGTCGGTCTGTTTATGGGCGTGTTCGATAAGTTCTGGTACCGCTTCGGTATCCTTTATTCCCGCGGTATCGTCTTTTACGCTGTGGAACTCGCAACGAACGCCGTGCTTTTTCCCACCTGCTTCCCGTTCCTTTCGGAACTGCTATTCAAAATCAAATCCCGCTTCTTCTGAAACGGGGCACCCCAAGACAAAAGAAAAACTTGTATCAACAGAAAACTCCCACGGAACCGGATGGCTCCGCGGGAGTTCTTTTTTGTCTGCGAAATCAATCTTCGCCGAACAGACGGCGGGTATTGTGAGACGCGACGATCTGAATGTTGGTACGGTTGGTCGGGCTGGTGATCATGAACGCGCAACCGCGGTTGTTGTTGACGATCTGGTCCTGCTCGGTTTCGTTGATCTGTCCCGCCTTATCGTACAGACGGCAGAGGTCGTCCATATCGTTGGGCGAGAGAGAGAAGATGAATGAGTACTGGCAGGCGTTGATAATCGCGGTGGATTTGCGGATGATCTCTTCGCTTCCGACGAAGTCCTTGATGTTCTGCGTGATGACGATCTGCATACCGTTGTATTTAC
>JAKSPH010000098.1 GCA_024404975.1 Clostridia bacterium
AGGGTGACGTGCGAGAAGATCAATCTTCGCTTTGATCTCGGCGAGGTGTACTCCCCTGCCCTCCGCGCGGAGTTTGGGAAGTTCAAGCACGGTGCAAAGTCCGTAGCGGTCGCAGAGCGTCAGCAACTCTTCTCTCGGATATCCGGAGGAGGCGGGGAAACGAAGCACGGAAATGCCCGCGCCGACAAGATCGCGAACCGTCTTTTCGGCAATTTTCGCGTCAAAGCACGGAAGGATCTTTTCTCCCGCATAGTCCGTGCCGACAAAGGCGAACGGCACACCGCAGATCTGCATGGAATAGGGGGCGGTATCGTCCTGACCGAAGCCGGTCGAGGTAACGGAGCGCAAGCCGACGTTGACAAACGCCTCGTCCGCGACTTCGTCATCCGCGTAAAGGGCAACGCCAAGTCGGTAAAGTGAGGGGGTACCCAACGTTTTCGGCAGCCAGTATTCGGGATCCGGGATCACGGCGGTTCCGCGACCGCCCGGCAGACCGGAATAGTAGATCTTACCGGCGGGAGAGGTCAAGGAAGCGATGGCTTTGACGTTCTCGCACTTGCCGAGGGTAGATACTTCAATGGAAAGGGACACGCGTCCGTCTTTATGTACCTGTTTGGTTCGCACGGTATCGATCGCGGCTTCACGGAAGAAGAGGATCTCCGCTTTTCCGGTCAGACCGAAATCGAGGACCGGCGGGTGAAGTGCGCCGTTTGTGAAATCTTCGGGGACTCTGCCCTTCTCTGTCTGAGGCGAGAAACGGATGCGGAGTTCATGCGTTCCGACCGTGAGATAGGGATGGAGAACGATCCTCTGCTCTTCTCCGTACGAATCGGAAAAGCCGACGGAAAAGCCGTCGAAGAAGATCTCCGCTTTTCCGAGGATGCCGGAGAGGATCAGAATCGCATTGGGGTAGGAGGCGATCTTTTCGTCCGCTTCGATCTTCGTGATGAAGTCGCAGCCCGCTCGGTTGGTGTCATACAGTTGCTTGGCGTTGTTGCCGAAATCGGGATCCGCGATTTTTCCGGTACGGACAAGTTCGGTAACGTAGGTGGTCGGATACTCGGTCGCGATTTCCGCGCCGAATCTTGAAGTGATAGTACAGTTTTTAAGTCGGATCCGTTGCATCGTTCCTCCTCCTTTGCAAAGTTTTATTTACATTATTTTGACAGAATCTCATAACCGGTTTCGGTGATGAGGATCTCATGCTCGATCTGTGCCGAGAGTTTGCCGTCGGCGGTATAGACGGTCCAACCGTCCGTGGTATCGGTATAGAAGCGGGAGGTTCCCTCGTTTACCATCGGTTCGATCGTGAAGATCATTCCGGGGAGCAGGACGATCCCTTTTCCGAAGAATCCCGTATGGCAAACGTACGGATCTTCATGCATTTCAAGACCTACGCCGTGTCCGCCGATCTCACGGACGACGGAGAATCCGGCTTTGCGGCAATGGTTGCCGATATAGTAACCGATATCGGACAGATGGGTTTCCTAGGGGACAAGATGGGACTCGGCAAGTTCGACCGCCTCGCCCGTCGTGCGGATCAGACGTTCCGCGGTCTCGGAGATCTCGCCGAAGGTGAACATACGGGACGCGTCGCCGTAGTACCCGCCGTATTCGGTGGTGCAATCGACGTTGACGATATCTCCCGCCTTCAATACTTGCTGTCTGTTCGGAATCCCGTGGCAGATGACGTTATTGACGGAAGTGCAGACGGCCTTCGGGAATCCTTCATAGCCGAGGCAGGCAGGTCTGCCGCCGAGCGCTTTGGTTTCTCTCATGACGATGGCGTCGATATCTCTTGTGGTCATGCCTTCGGCGATATGCTTCCCGACGGCATCGAGGATAAGAGAATTGACCTTTCCCGCTTCTCTGCATCCCTCAATCTGCTTATCCGTTTTGAGGAAACGCATCGGCGGAATATGGTTTCCCGCACGGCGCAAAAGTTCAATTCGGTTTTCGTCAAGAATCATGGTAAAACGCCTCTGTTCGCGGACGTGCGCACAAAAGTACGCCATCCTATACTACTTATATGCTATTATATCACAACCATCCGAATTTTTCAACACTTTTCGGATTTTTGAGGGAAAGAGTTTTTCAAAAAAGCCAAGACCGTTTCGGCGAATAATTACAGACTTTTTTAGGAAAAGTCTTGACAAACGGGAAAGAAGTTGATATAATAGGAAAGCAAGTTACCAAACGACGGCTTGCCATGGAGAAGTACTCAAGAGGTCGAAGAGGCGCCCCTGCTAAGGGTGTAGGTCGGCTTATACCGGCGCGAGAGTCCGAATCTCTCCTTCTCCGCCAAAAAAGCACCCGATACGGGTGCTTTTTTCGTTTTCCGCGGAGGGAGAGTTCGGGTTCGAAGCGCCGGTATCCGGCAAGAGAGTAGCCGCAGGAAAAAACTTCCTGCGGACGGTTTTTTCAAGGCGACTGCCCAGAGCAAGAAGAAATGAAGCAAATCTGCGATTCGCGCGCATTTCGACTATGCGAAGGCAGCGTGCGCCCTTGCGGCGCAGAATTCTCTTGAAACCGCCGGAAACCTGGCAAAAATCGCCGTGGATGCCGCCAACAACGCGTTGGAGAAAATGAAAACCGATCTGACCGATCTCGAAGCCTCCTTCCCCGAAGAGATCAAGACCGAACTCACCGCAAAAGCAAGTGAAATCGAAAAAGCGATGAACGATGCGAAAGCCGCAGCACTCGCCGAATTCGAGAAGGAATACACCGAAACGATCACTCTCGCAAACGAAAAGATCGCGGCGCACAAAGCCGCGCTGAAAGAAGCCGCTAAATAATCGCTTCCTTTCCGATGGGGGATAAAAAGCCAAGACTTTTTATCCCCTTTTTCCTTTGTCGGAAACCGTATTGACTTTTCTTCCGGCGTATGGTAAAATTACTCCAAAAAGGATTTGATATGGAAGAAAACACATCCCCGGTCGTTGTCGGCGACACCGAGATCACCGAAGAAAAGTTCGCGCTCGTCAACGCCGCGCTGATCGGAAAGAACTCCCGTCGGCTCTCCGTGCTCTATCTGATCGCCGGAATCGCGTTTATCCTGCTCGGCGCTCTGTTCATCGCAACGGAATCGCACGCCGCGGGCGGGCTTTCGATCTCGTGGGACGGCATATTCATCAGTGTGTGCGGTCTGCTCCTGACCGCGATCTCCCTCTTTCTCCTCGCCGTCAAAAAGAAAAGCGGAAAGAACGGATACGAAACCTACGTTCGGCTCAACACCGACACTCACATCCACGAGGAATTCTATTCCGACCGCATGAAGATCTCCAACTCAGTGCAATCCAACACCTATTTCTATGAGAACGCGACTTCGTGGGCGGAGAGCGACGATCTCTATCTGATCCACTACGGCACGAAACTGCACCCGCTCGCCGTTTTCATTCTGAAAGACAGTTTTTCCTCGCACGAGGATGCGCTCAGATTTTTCGAACTGATCAATTCCGCGATGGCGGGTAAAAAATACAAGCGACTCAAATAAAGGTACTTATGAAAAGCAAACTGTTTCCGCATTTTCTCGCATTTCTCACGGTCTTTTTCTGGGGACTGACCTTTCTCTCGACAAAACATCTCGAAGACACACTTACCGCCTTTGAGATCCTCTTTATCCGCTACTTCATCGCCTACTTTGCGCTTTGGGCGGCATATCCGAAACGGCTTCCGGTCAAGAGTTTCAAAGAAGAAGGAATGTTCTTCCTCTGCGGTATCACGGGAGCGACGGTGTATCAGTATCTCGAAAACCTCTCTATCTCCTACACCAATGCGTCGAGCGTATCCTTTATCGTCGGCACGGCACCTTTCTTTACCGCCCTGCTCGCCTTCTTCGTTCTGAAAGAGAAACTCGGACTTTCCCGCATCTTCGGTATGTTCGTTTCCATCGGCGGCATCTTTCTCATCTGCTTCGGCGACTCCCTCTCCGAGGGAACGGGACTGACCGGCGACCTCATCATGCTCAGCGGCGTCATCCTTTGGGCGATCTACTCCATCGCGATCAAAAAAGTGTCCGCTTGGGGCTATTCCGACGTACTTGTCACAAGACGGATCTTCTTCTATTCCGTCGTCGTGATGATCCCTTTCATGATCCCGAAACTCGGTTCCCTGCCGTATGCGGACATCGTCCGTCCCGATATCGGACTGAATCTGCTCTTCCTCGCGATCATCGCTTCCGCGCTCTGCTTTGCCACGTGGAACACCGCCGTCAAGGAACTCGGTCCGACCGTAACGGCTACCTATCTCTTCATCTCCCCCATCATTACCCTGCTCGCCGAAATGATCCTCACGGACAAAAAAGCGACCGTGCCTGCCCTCATCGGTATGGCGCTCACGCTGATCGGTCTTTTCCTCGCCGAATTCGGCGGG
>JAKSPH010000099.1 GCA_024404975.1 Clostridia bacterium
TGCCGCCGATGCCAAGCGCCGCGCGGAAAACTTCACCCGCGCATACTATAAGACCATGCATAAGATCTGTGAGTACGCGCTCTCCCAAGGAACGTCCGCGACCGGCACTTTTGCCAAGGCGAACCTCGATCTGACGGCTCCCGACAATCAGCCTCTCTTCTCCGCCTCCCACGTGTACGGCAACGCGCTCGGCACCCAGGCAAACTACTTCTGGGGTGATATTTTCAACGCGGGCAGCGGCAGAACTCCCTCCACCGCGACCTTTGAAGAAGCACTCTCCGAACTTTCCTTCCGAATCCGTAACATGAAGGACGAGAACGGCGATCCTCTCGGCTATGCCGCAGACACGCTCATCCTTCCCGGAAACCGTCCCATGGCGGAAGCCATCGCAAAGAAAGTCTGCGGTTCCGAAGGTTCTCTCGGCAACGGCTACAACGACGTCAACCTCCACTTCGGTAACTGGAACATCGTTGTCATGCCCGGCTGGCAGACTTCCGACGACCGCGTGATGGTGATGTCCTCCGAGGCAAACAAGAACCTCTCCGGTAACATGTTCTTCAACCGAATTCCCCTGACCGTTTCCAACTGGGTGGACAACCACACCGGCAACTACATCTGGAACGGCAGATGCCGTTTCGGCGTCGGATTCGGTACCTACAAGCACATTCTGCTTGCCGTCGACTCCGCCTCCGCCGTTTCCGGCGCGACCGCGCTCTGATATTCTCAAAAGAGGGGATCTTCCGTGAAAGCGGAGGATCCCCGATAAAGAAAGGAGATTCGAATGACCTATCAGGAATTACTTGAAGAAGTTTCCGCGCTCGGTTTCGAAGAGAGCGTGGAGAATGAAAAGCAGTTCCGCTATGCCGCCAACCGCGCGCAAAAACAGATCTTCACGGAACGCCCGCAGAGAAAAACTCTGAAACTTTCCGTCGCGGGAGCAAAGGGACGGATTCTCGAAAAAGCCGTCCTGCTCTCCCCCGGTGAGAAACTCAACGTCGTTGTTCCGAAGGGTGGGATCTGCTTCACCGTCGGCGGCAGAGGCAACATCGCTTTTGTCGAAAGCGGGGAGAAAAAGACCAAGTTCTTCGACCGCGACGGACTCACTGAACGTAAAGTATTCTTTACGGACGGACAACTTGAAATCGAGGCAGACGGTTACGTCAGCATAAGTGAGATCCTTCACTACGAAGGGGCGTTTCAAAGTGCCGCCGCGATCCCCTCGGAAAGCGGGGTCAGAGTGATCGACCTCTCCGACAATGCGGAGGACTTTCTCTGCTGCGACACCCTGCCGAAAGGAGAGGACGGAGAGCCGATCCTCTGTGCCGAGATCCGCGGAAATGAGCTGTCCCTTCCGATCGGTTTTTCGGGGTGCGTATCGGTCGAATATTGCAGGAAGCCCACCCCTATTGCGAGTGATGACCATTCCGCGAGGGTAGACATCCCCGAAGAAACGGCGTATCTTTTGCCCGTTCTGACTTCGGCTTATCTGTGGTTGGACTCCGATCCGGACAAGGCGACATACTATATGACACTCTACCGCGACGGCATCGCGAGAGTCCGCCAAATGTGCCGGAAAGAGATCGACGCCGCCTATTCCGACGTCCTGCATTGGGCATAAGAAAACCCGATTTCGGAAAGGAAATATGTAAACAATGAGTTGCAGAAACAAAACGTTTTCTTCTTCGGGAACGGTGTATCATCGCATCTATGAAGACATGGCAGGTGTGGACTTCTCCGGTGACGGAAGCCGGATCTCCGACAACCGTTTCGCCTACCTTGAAAACATGTGGCGCGACTGGTCCGGCGAAGGTGCCGGCGTGACGGAAAGCATCCCCGGTTTCCGTCGTCTCAAAAACTTCGGCGGAGCGATCCGCGGACTGTTCACACAGAAAACTTCTTCCGGCGAATACCTGCTCGTCCATGCGGGGACGGGACTTTTCCGTTGTCCGATGGTGATGCGCGACGATCCCGCATTTTACGTTCAGGTCGCGTCGGTCGCCGACCGCGAGAGCCGCGGATTCTCCTGCGGCGAGGACTTCTATCTGCTCGATGGCGAGAGGATCACGAAAGTGGATCCTACCGGAAATTCCGGTCCCGTCGGTGACGGACTTTCCGTTGCCCCCTACATTCCCACGACCTACAATAACGGCGAGCCTTACGAGCAACGAAATCTGTTTTCGGACAGGTTCCGCGAAACGACCGTCATCGGCACAAAGGCGCTTTTCGCCTCCGGCACTCCCGGACTTTCTTATGAAAAGGACACTGCCGCGGACGACGGTTCTCTGATCCTGAAGGGCCGCGGAAGCGCGACGGACGGTTTGATCCTCGTTCCCGCGTTTGTCAAAGTCGGCGGTGAATACTGCCGTGTCAAAAAGATCGCCGAGCGCGCGTTTCTCGGTGACAACACTCTCACCGGAATCGTACTTGCGGACGGCGGAGTGGAATCGGTCGGCGCTTACGCGTTCAAAGACTGTCGTTCTCTGATCTTCGCCGCGCTCGGCGACAGTGTGAAAACACTCGGCTATTCTGCCTTCGAGGACTGCCGTGGGATGGAATACATCTACATTGATGCCGCCCTGACCGTCCCTCCCGACACCGTGTTCAACGATTGCCGTGTTCTACGCGACATCTACTACGCCGGAACGCAGAGCGAGTTTGACACGTTTGACGAAAAACCGATGCTCGTCAACAGTTACGATATCACGGTGAACACCTCGTATCCGTACGACTATCTCACCGTTCCGATCTTCTCCGACGCCGCTTCGGTCACCTCCTTCTCTCTCGGCGGGATCCCGGCGGAGATTTCGGTCAGAACGGAGAACGGCCGCTGCAAGGAGGTTGTCGCGAAGATCTCCAAGATCTCATCCATTCTGAACGCGCAAGCCGAGATCCGCGGTGTGCTTCTCCCCTGCTCCGAGCAGGGAAAGGAAGATTTCTTTTCAAGATTCGGTTGCCAAAGCGGGGCTTCGGCGATCGAAAAATGCACACTGTGCGAAACCTTCGACGGCCGTATTTTTCTCTCCGGCAATCCGGACTATCCCGGCGTTGTCTTTTACACGTCGAGGGACAGCACAGGTGCAAACTGTCCGACCTACTTCGGAATATACAACTACTTCCAGGACGGCGTCGGACACATCGGCATTCTCGATATGCTATCGGTCGGCTCCACTCTCGCCGTGTTCAAGACGGCGGACGACGGCGGCGGAAGCATCTTCTATCACACGCCGAAAGACACGGATTCCGACCTTGTGCCGAAGATCTATCCCGTGACCTACGTTCACACGGGACTGTGCGCGAAAGCGGGAGCAATCTCTTTCTTCGACGACGCGGTGTTCCTCTCGGAAGAGGGGTTGAGCGCGCTTGAAAGCACCTCGAATTCGGGAGAAAAACGCCTTGCCGTGAGATCTCATAACGTCAGTGAAAAACTGCTCGCCGAGGATCTGACCGCAGCGAAAACCGCCGTGTTTGCCGGTTATCTTGTGATTTCGGTGAACGGCAGAATGTACCTCGCCGACTCGCGCCGTGTGTTCACGCACAGTACGGGAAACCGCGAATACGAATGGTATTTTCTGTCCGGAATCGGCACGTATTCCGGTGATAAAAGGGTATACCGTTACTCGTCTGCCGCGCCGAAAGAGTATGCGATCGGCGAGCAGACCGACATTCCCGTCAGAGGGGAAACGGTGTTCAGCGAAGAGGATAAAGATGGCAATATGCACGCTTTTGTTTACAAAGGCGCGTCAAAAGTCGCCGTAGAACCTACCGAGGAATTCGAAGGCGGTGTGTTCTCTCCCGCGACGGTCATCCTCGGCTTGGGGGATCTTCTCTTCTTCGGAACGGCATCGGGCGCTCTCTGTCTGTTCAACACGGACAAGCGCGGGGTACCTCCCGAAAGGATCGCTTCCGAATCGGAGTTTGATCCCGCGGAATACGCCGAAACTTACGGCAGACGCATTCATCCCGACTTCTACGATTTCGACCGGCACGCGCCCCGCTATGCGGTCAAGACGGTCAAGGACAATTGCGGTGCGCCCCATCTGACAAAAGACACGGTCAAGCACTCGATGACGCTCAAATGCCGCACCTACGCCGCAACGACGGTGAAAGCCGAAGTCGGCACCGAACGGCTCGGTTTCCGCACGCTGGAAGCCACGGTCGGCACGGCGTTTTCCTTTTGGGATCTCGATTTCTCGACCCTGGCGCTCGACGGCTCGGAATATTTGACACTCCCCC